>JBKPPX010000255.1:0-7483 GCA_046733815.1 Thermoproteota archaeon
CCACCATATCGATGCCCTAGCTGATTTTGCGGATGGGCTAATGGCCAAAGGCGGAAAGGAGAACAAACATAAGGCAATGCGCGATCCCGCTGTCGGTTCGGCTGGAGTTGCAGCACTTGTTCTATATATAGCAGGTATGATTATTGCAGTATCAAACTTACCATACGGATGGAAAATACTTACCAGTATCATTACAGCTGAAGTAATTGCAAAATATATCATGGTTCTGCAAGCATATACAGGATTATCTGCATGGGAGGGATTGAGCTCTCCCTTTACTTTGGCTATGAAAGATAAGCGCAAATTATTGGCTGCCACAGGAATTATGTTCCCAATTGTATGTTCTATGAGCGGTTTATATACCGGACTTGTTTCGATAGGTATTTCTCTCGGAATAGCTATGACTATCCATCATATATCTAACAGAAGCTTTGGTGGCATCAGCGGCGATGTGATTGGTTCATCTAATGAGATTACACGACTTTCTTGTCTTATTGTATTATCTTCATTGATGAGATGAATCTCTATAATAAGATGATGGCTCTGGTCATGTGTGGAGGGAAAGGAATCCGTCTTCGACAATTTGAGGGGCTTGAAAAGCCGCTATTAAATTTAAAGGGAAAAGCTATGATTGAATATGTTCTTGACGCACTTATACGTTCTCAAAAATTTCGAAGAATAGTTGCGGTATCAAGCCCTTTTTCTTCAAAAACCACCACTTTTCTTTATAACCATCCGTATTATTCTAATGGTCTAATAGATGTAATTAAGACTGAAGGAGATAGTTACTCAAAAGACCTTTCTTTCGCACTAAACAAGATAAAACCAGATAGAGTTTTAACAGTATCTGCTGATCTTCCTTTATTGAGCTCATATATAGTAAATCAGATTGTGATTCATAATATTCCTAGATTTTCGTGTGCTTCTCTTATATTAGAAAGACACTTTGTCGAAAATATTGGAATCACACCGAGCATAGTTTTTAATATCGGAGCACATCAGTATTGCCATTCTGGTATATTAGTCTTCAATTCTCCAAGGTTGAAAGAGTGCCAAAAGATAAAGGAGTATTTAATTTTAATGAACAAAAGAGAAATTGCGGTAAATGTTAATACGCTCAGAGAACTTCAGCTTGCAGAAAGACTACTACCCTAGCTAATCGAGCGTATTTATAATTTTACCAAGAATATTTGCTCTAGATCCTGTCTTCTTGGCAATTGATTCACCACAAGATTTGCAAAAAAGATCCATCGTGGAATGACTAAAGATAACTTTCTGTTCTTCACACCGTACGCATTGAACAGACAGGAAATTACTCCGTGGTTTTGGAATCATAATATTATCTCTACGCATTGCTGTGACCTCATTAGGATTGTATCTCCAATTTATGCATTCTCATACCTTCTTTCATGGTTTCTCTCTTGCAACTCCTGCAACTATACCGTAACGTAATTTTTTTTGTAGTTTTGGCAGTCCTCTTAAGTTCAGGAAACTTTTGACCGCCATAACCTTTTTTATCTTCTGCGTGCCTGCGTGTCCCTTCTGCAGTCTTTCTGTCCCTTCCCTTCTTATAGATACTTACAGATTGAACTGTATGAGTCTTACATTTTGGACAAAACTTACGCAATTCCTTCTGCATCCTCATATTCACACGATATAATATTACGCTAATTTAAGGACATCGCTACTTATAAAGTATTGATCGCCCGTGATTAAGCATGGTAATTTTATGCCTATAATGATTAAATCAAATTAATAATTAAATTAGTCAATATAAAGACAGATTAAATCTGCTCTAACTCCTATAACCTATTATCCTAGTTCTCAGATTTTGTTTAGAGTTCTGTTACCTTAATTAAAATTTATATTCACCCTCAACGTTTGCATAAACAGAACATGGAACTATTTAGTAGTTTGATACAGCAAATAGTGCCTGCAACCATCGATAGCTTTGGAGTATGGATACCCTTGGCGTTCGGTTTAGCCGTAGGCCTGGCTTATGTGATCGCTTCGGCTGCACGACGAAGTAGGTGAAAATTAGATACCCATTCTTTTCTTTTTGCTAGTTAATATTCTAAAAACAAATATTTGTTTATTTTAAATAAACTATCTACTTATTTTAGAATTTCTAATATATAGATATTTATTGTATAATACGTACAAAAGAAATCTATCTTGATATTAATATTTCTGAACTATAACATTTAGACATATAAGAAATAGCTTGTGTCGTAGCGGGATAATAATTTGTGCAATACATTTCCAGCTATAACTTCTAACTATCATCGTCTTCTCTATGAAGATCATTTTCTTAATATTACAAGTCATATCTATAGAAAAGAATTCTTGTACAGAAAAATAGTCCGATTACATCAGGGAAAAGAAGAAAATATAAGAGCAATAGGATAAATAAATAAACTAATAATATTAGTTCTAATATATTATCTATGATATTCCTAAAAATCTAAAAACAACCTTTTGCTATTATATCATCTGATTTGTAATGAGTTTTATAGTCAATGTTGGTGCTGCTAAGGAAAGAAAGGTTAAGGTTAGTTCAAATCAAACAACCAGTTTTCTCTGGGAAGGCGAAAACGTCTTCTCGACACCCGCAATGATATCTGAGATGGAAGAAACTTGTAGACTACTTTTAAAAGAAAAGTCTATTCGTGACGTAGAATGGGACTCCGTGGGAACCGCCGTTAATATCAAACATTTAGCTGCTACTCCCACAGAAGCTGAAATCTTAATCAGAGCTAAGGTAATTTCAGTTGACGGCAGAAGAGTTATGTTTGATGTCGAAGCATATGACAAAATTGAAAAGATTGGAGAGGGGCAGCATGAGAGATTTATAATTAATGTACCTATATTCAAGAATAAATTCAAAGAAAAGATAAAGCAACTAAAAACAGTATAATGTGTAAAACTATAAAAGAGGCATAAGAAGAAACAGTATATTCTACTAGGTGATAAAAGAATGGCCTCAATTCAAACTACTGCTGGCGGAATGCCAGTATTAATTTTAAAGGAAGGAACTAAAGAAAACAAGGGAAAGGAAGCTCAAAGAAACAATATTACTGCTGCAAAGCTTATCTCAGAGATAGTAAAAACTAGCTTAGGTCCACGTGGCATGGATAAGATGCTTGTTGACACACTGGGTGATGTTACAATTACAAATGATGGTGCAACAATATTAAAAGAAATTGATGTCCAGCATCCAGCAGCCAAGATGATGGTGGAAGTTTCCAAATCTGTCGATAATGAAGTCGGCGATGGAACGACTTCTTCTGTTGTGCTTGCAGGTGCTTTACTGGAAAAGGCAGAAGAGTTGCTAAACAAAGATGTACATCCTTCAGTAATTGTAGACGGTTATACAGCTGCATCTGAACAAGCTTTGAAGTTATTACAAAAGATCGGGATCAAAGTAGACGTTAACGATAAGGAACTTTTAATTAAAATTGCTAGAACCAGTATGGATTCAAAATTAGTTTCTGATGACAGCCCAATTTTGGCTCAAACGGTTGTTGATGCAACAAAACAGGTAGCTGAAAATATTGAAAGCAACAATGGCCTGAAAGTAGATCTAGATAATATAAAGGTTGAAAAGAAAGCAGGCGGATCTATGCGTGATACCGCATTAATTAAAGGTATCGTTCTCGACAAGGAAGTAGTCCATGCAGGTATGCCAAAGAGGATAGAAGGTGCCAAGATAGCATTACTTAACTCTGCTCTTGAAATTGAGAAAACTGAAATGAGTGCTGAAATTCGCATTAATGATCCACAGCAGATGCAAATGTTCCTAGATGAAGAGAATAGAATGCTCAAATCTATGGTTGACAAGATAATGGCCGCAGATGCCAATGTCGTACTATGTCAGAAGGGTATTGACGATATTGCGCAACACTATCTCTCAAAGGCAGGTATTCTCGCGGTAAGGCGTATAAAAGAAAGCGACATGTTCAAACTATCAAAGGCGACAGGTGCCAGAATAGTAAATAATATAGATGATCTCGTAAGCAAGGATCTTGGCTCTGCTGATGTTGTCGAAGAGCGGAAGGTTGAAACAGATAAATGGGTATTTATAGAAGGATGCAAGAATCCTAAAGCAGTCACAATCCTCGTAAGAGGTGGATCGCAGAGAGTCGTCGACGAGGCTGATCGCTCTATACACGACGCTTTAATGGTAACAAAAGATGTTCTTGAAAAACCCATAATAGTTGCAGGCGGCGGAGCTCCAGAAGCATATATAGCAAATGAATTAAGACAGTGGTCGAGCAGCTTAGAAGGACGAGCTCAACTAGCAGTTAACAAATTTGCTGATGCAATCGATTCCATTCCTCTGGCCCTTTCAGAAAATGCTGGCATGGACCCAATCGATACTATGACTGAATTAAGAGCAAAACAAAATAAGGGATCTAAATGGACTGGTATTAATGTAAGAAACACTGTAGTTGCCGATATGTTTAAACAAAATGTACTAGAGCCAATTGCAGTCAAGGAACAAATTCTTAAATCTGCTACTGAAGCAGCCTGTATGATATTGAGGATCGATGATGTTATCTCCTCAAGTAAATCCAAAGCACCTGCTGGTCCACCTGGTGGTATGGGTGGTATGGGTGGTATGGGTGGTATGGGTGGTATGGGTGGTATGGGTGGTATGGGTGGTATGGATATGGAATAAAACTACTTTATTCTCCCATCTCTATTTTATAAAGCTTAACAGGAAGAGAAGTAATCATAACAATTAATGCAAGGCAAAAATTTTACTAAGGTTAAGTAAATTGTTGCGTATTACTGTTATTTCTAATATATAACTGATGATATTGATTAAAGTGGCTTGATTATTAAGTATAAAAAAGTTTAGTATTTTGAAAATTCATATAATTTTTAAATAAATGAATTTCTCCTTTTCTTAAAAAATAAATACATAAAAGTAAAGCTTATTTTTGGTGTTATCAAATTAAATCTTCAATAATAAAAAAGATAGAAAATTACTATTCTTATATGAATTCTATTGTTGTAATGCCTGATTTCTTCGTTGACCGCCTAATAAAATTAAACTCAGAAAAGCAGTTCTTTGACTCATTAGCAGATAAAGCAAGATTTGGAGGCGGAAGTATCCGTGGTATTCGAACTGTCGATGTAAAAGGAGGAAATGCAGTAAACGTTGCATATTGCCTTGCAAGTCTAGGCGCAAAAGTTACTCTATTTACTATTGCAGATGACATTGGCTCTGCTATAATAAGACAAATATTCTTAAAATTTGAAGATAGAGCTAATCTTCGAATAATAGATGGAAAACATGGCTGTACTACATCATTTGAATTTCGAGATGAAATTAAATCTAAAGTAAATGTTATGGTAAGTGACATTGGAGATAACGCAAATTTTGGTCCTGAGCGGATTGATTCTCCTGGTGATCAAAAAATTTTGAACAATGCAGATGGAGTCATAGTAGTTAACTGGGCTAGTAATTTTAAAGGAACACAGCTAGCAGAACATGTATTTACTAATTCTCCAAAAGCTCTTCATTTTTTAGACCCCGCAGATATTGATACAAGAAAACAAGAATTTTTAGACTCGATCACAAAAATTTCTGATATCATCGACGTTCTCAGTATAAATGAAAACGAATATAATTCTCTTGCAGGAGTAGCTGCGATTGATCCCCTTCTCATCGAGTGCCATAGCCAAGATGGTGTAAAAAATGCTGCAAAAAAGCTTGCAAAAAAAATTGGAGTTAGCATTGACTTACACACTGGAATAGGTGCGGCATGGTCGAATGGAAAGGAAAGTGAATTTGTACCTGCAATCAAAGTTGAGGCAAAGACTCTGACTGGCGCTGGCGATTCATGGGATGCTGCTGATATTATTGGTTATTTAGCAGGATTAGATACCAAAGAACGACTAATCTATGCAAACGCATGTTCCTCGCTTTACGTTAGGAATCCGTATGCACAACCGGCTACTATGACTGAAGTTTCTGAACTATTAGAAAGAATAGGTTATAATAAATAAATATACTATTACTAGTGTTCATTTTCTATCCTAGGAGATAATAAAAATCGTATAGATATAATCATTTGATAGATGGATTACCTAATAGTTCAATTAACTATTAAATCAAGATATGTAGTAGACGCATATAATGTCAAGTCTACAATTACTAAATCACACATTTCTACATAACTACTAATTTCGTATGATCCATCTTTTTATTGGACTGAAATTTCTTGGTCATTTCTCGAATTTCATTTGCCTCACCACTAAGAAGAAAGATCTCTAAACATCTATTCCTATCAATTTTGTTGTGTAAATGCGTATTGATTAGTTTGTCATAATCATGTCTCATTTCTGACATTTGATCATCAGACTTCTCGTCATGGATCACCAATAATAATGCATGAATAATACCTATTAAATCCTGTCTTTCTCTCTCTTCTGCTAACAAATTTCGAATTCCTGCCCTAACAATTTCTGATCTTCCTGAAAAACCAAGAGAATTTCGTAATTTATCTATCTCTTCTAGGATCTCTTTGTTGAGTGATATACTTACTATGGTCAATCTATTATTAAATGTCTACATATAAATATATATTTATTATTAATATACATATATATTATTATTATTTACGCATTGAGTTTGCATAACAATAAATCACAGTGCATTACGATTGTTTTAGCGATGTTGGTTCATTAATCAGAATCATCTATGCAAACAAAATCAATTCGAAAATAGTTTTATTGCTGCTGCTATTACAGATAAAAGAGAGAATATCATTTTATCCTTTATGATTTTGTATTTGATATAGACAAAAGAAATCAGGTTTGTGTGATAATGATTCATGGACTCAATGTGAAAAACGAGTGCCTGTGAACTTGAAATGTTCATTGGCATATTTAGTCGTAGTTAGTGGCAAGAATCGGTTGAAATTATTTATAACGGATGGCCAGTATTGATCCAAAGATAATTATTACTATTACAATGGCAAACCATGTAATTTATATTATTTGGCTAATTACCACGAACAAATATATAAAATGACACTTATATTACAACAACTTAGGTTTATTACATTCTATATTCCTTCCACAGTTTTGCGATAAAACTATCTACATAAACATATTTTATTAGACTATAGATTATAAGATACATTAATAAAAGATTGCAATTATCAAACTGATAGATCGGTTGAAAATTGATGCTAGTTATTATGATGGGTTAATTCATCCTGAATTATCTATTTCTATTGTAGATGCCGCTTATAACCAAGTACTTAGAAGTCCTATAGAGAGCGCACATCAGGAAGGAAAAAAAAGCACTAGTCATATAGAAGACACAAAGCACAATGTTACTATCCTAAAGGTGAATATTGATTGCAAATAGTAAACATTGACAATGTCTCTTATAGATATAATTCAGCTCTTGTTCTAGAAGACATTTCATTATCAGTCGATAAAGGAGATTTAGTAGGAATAATTG
>JBKPPX010000256.1:0-2587 GCA_046733815.1 Thermoproteota archaeon
ACATATTATTATAGGAATTCTTTTTTAGGAATGCTAGCACTACAAACGTCAACAATCTGTCTGACTATGAGGTCTTGAGACAGCCTTCACTATAATAAAAGTAAAATAAGGTAAGTTGAAGCTGTTTACTATATTATCTTATGTTCTTCACATTTTTATCTATTAGTTCCAATAGATGTTAACATTGGAAAAAAGATTGGTTCCGATCTGACTTGTGAAATACATGGTAGCAGAACAGGCCAGTGAAAGGAGATCAGATCGGACCAGTATGTATTTCAAGGTTCTATATATGGTTCTATTTACCACAAAATAAGGTTTTAGGACATTCTTTATTGGTTAATCTGTCATTAGTAGCTAATTTCTTATTATTAGTGTCGCTTCAAAGTAATAAAAAGAAGTATACATTCTAAGTGATATTGAATATGCAACTACATTATATTTAATAAGCATATATCTGTTATATATGTACCAGCCTATTTTCATTCTAGAACTGCTACTAAACAATCCCAATGAATGTCCCGGATGTTTGGCGGCAGACACTATACCGCACTATTTTCCACACGCGTATGCATATAGTATGCCGCACTATTGTTATATTATTATCAGTTAACTCCATCTATTATTATGATTGGTGTCTAGCTGGCTGGCTATGCCTTCCTCTTTTCCAGGAAGAAGCACTGAAACCATCCACTAGCCAGCCTTGCAACCTCTTCAAGTGTTCCAGCTTCTTCAAAAAGATGTGTGGCTCCTTGAACTATTACTATCTTTTTCTTTTTTTCCAGCCTACTAAGTTGCACAAATGCCTGCTTATTTAATTTAATTACTTGTTTATCATTTTCTCCTACAATCAAAAGAGTAGGAGATTGTACGTGATTTAAAACTTCTTGACCAGCCAAATCTGGTCTGCCCCCACGTGATACAATTGCACTGATAGCGTTTGTTCGTTCTGAAGCTGCAACTAGTGCTGCTGCTGCACCCGTACTAGCACCAAAATATCCAATATTTAAATTTTGAAGTTTAGGATATTGTGAAATCCAGTCAGTAGAAATCAAAAGTCGTCTAGCAAGCAATCTGATATTGAATCTATGCTCTCTGGTTATATCGTCTATTTTTTCCTCTTCCTTTGTAAGAAGGTCGATTAGTAGTGTAGCAAGACCCGCATTGTTTAACACTTGAGCAACATATTGATTTCTTTGGCTGTGTCTGCTGCTTCCACTTCCATGAGCGAATATAACAGTTCCTTTAGAATCAATAGTAGTATTAGGTATAGTTAAATTACCTTCAATTATATTCGTCTCGTCACCATCACGATCCTCACCAACAGCTATCCTGACAATATCATGCCGAAAATGGAGTTGCTCGTGTTCAGACATAATTAATCAGATCGATTAATTTATGAGTCATATAGATACATTTCTTTATATTATTTTTTATTGTTTATACCTTGTTATCTTGTCTTATTATGATTATATACCTAGTGTATGACATAGCTAAATTCCTATGCAGCCTCAAATTCAAATATTTTGTAGGCTTTCAATAATGTCTAAACTTGTTTTATATTTCTTTCGTGAAGTTATTGCATAAAACCCAAATTATTACATATGATAATGATTTGTTAACATACATACACGCAAAAACTAATTTATCTACTAATACTCAAGGAAATCAATTATATGCGTAATAAAGCGACCAAAGAAGAAGAAGAAAAAGCAATAGAGAAGAGCAACATAAGGTTCTACCAAGCATTTGAAAGTTTGTCTCTTGAACAAATGCAAGAAGTATGGGATCATACAGATAATACAGTATGTGTTCATCCTGGTTGGGATTTGTGTACAGGCTGGATGGCAATACGAGATAGTTGGAATAGAATATTTCAAAATACGGAGAGGATAAAGTTTATTATTACAAATACAAAGATAAAGATATTTGAAAATATAGCAATAGTTGTATGTTTAGAAAACATTGAAACTATTGTCAATGAAAACAATGTCAGAATGGGTGTAATTGCTACAAATATATTCGAACGACAGAATATTAACAAAAACGATAATGATAATGATAAATGGTTAATAATACACCATCAGGGATCCGTAGCGTCAAATTACATTCCTCCGAATATTTCTGATTGTTATCTATAATAAAAGGTCTATCCTTGGGTTAGTATGTATCATAGTCCTGATATTATCTTTTGATACTGCTAGTAGCAAAAAACACTATCTTGATTTTGTATTATCTTAATTGCTTTAAAGCCTTTTCTAAATTTTTGATATTACCTGCCAATCACTTTGATGTTACATAAGCAATTTTTGACTACTACTATTCATAGATAATCTAGTCATTAATAGTAACCGTTATCATCCTTGCCTGCTCCGGGTCAATGGGTGCATCTCTAGAATCTGTTTTCAAAGATGATATTTTATCTACTATATCCATTCCAGATATCACTCTTCCAAATACAGTATACTTGCCATCCAAAAAAAATGAATCTTGTAAGACTATAAAAAATTGTGATCCGGCGCTATCCGGATCTTGTGATCCTGTCTCTTATACACATCTGACGCTGCCGACGACGATACCATCGTGGTGT
>JBKPPX010000257.1:0-5965 GCA_046733815.1 Thermoproteota archaeon
ATTACCATTATCCATGTCTGCCTTTATTCTTGTATCTGTTTACATAATACTATCGTTTGAAATACTTCACCGCACCTCTGTTGCTCTTCTTGGAGCCATAATCATAGTTGCTATTGCATTAATTCTAGGATCTATTACTGCGACAGAAAGTTTTGAGTTTATTATTGACTCTATCGATTTCAATACTTTAGGTCTTCTGCTAGGCATGATGATTATAGTTGCCATTTTAGCTGAGTCCGGTGTGTTCCAATGGGTGGGCATAAAAGCTTGCAAAATGAGCGGCGGTAACTTGTGGAAATTATTATTGATTTTATGTACTTTCACGGCGGTGGTCTCTATGTTTATCGATAACGTTACTACCATTCTGCTAATGGTACCTGTGACTGTTTCTGTATTTAGAATATTCAAGCTTTCGCCTATTCCATTTATTATTGCCCAGGCACTGGCTTCAAATATCGGTGGCGCTGCAACTTTGATTGGCGATCCCCCAAACATAATGATTGGATCAGCTGCAAATATTGATTTCAATGCTTTTATACTTCATATGGGACCAGCTGTAGCTGTTACATTTGGTGTTTCATTATTAATTATTAAAATGTTCTTTCGAAAAGATCTCAAGGCCACAGCGACAAATTTGCAGCAACTTTTGCAACAAGATGAAAACGCTCTCCTGAAGGACAAATCAGTTCTAAAAAAATCTCTAATTGTTCTGTTTAGTATAATTGGTATATTCGCAATTCATGGATCCCTTCATCTTGAAGTTTCTGTTATTGCGTTAGGCGGAGCTGCGGTTCTTCTGGTAATAACAAGAGTTCATCCAGAAAAAGTATTACATGACGTAGATTGGACTACTCTAATCTTTTTCACAGGTCTGTTCATTATTGTTGGAACTGCGGAGCATACTGGGTTGATCGAATTGTTGTCATCTGCAGCTATAAGTATAACTGGTGCAAATCCTTGGCTTACATTTATCATGATAATATGGCTTGCTGCTATCGCAAGCGCCTTTGTGGATAATATTCCATTTACTGCGACAATGATACCGCTAATCCAAACACTAAACGCAAATATGAGCATTGGTTCGGCATTTGGTGATATCCATATCAGTCCTCTATGGTGGGCTTTAGCATTAGGCGCTGACTTTGGTGGAAATGGCACATTAATAGGGTCTAGTGCGGGAGTTGTAGCGGCAGGCATGAGTGAAAAACAGGGTTATCCAATTGGATTCAATCGCTGGTTTAAAGTCGGTTTCCCGTTTATGGTAATAACTGTCTCAGTTGGATTGATAGTTCTTGTTATCCAGATTGTTTTCAGCATTTAGCAAGACATTTTTATATGAAATTAGGTGTCATATTACAAGTCATATTAGAAAGAACCTAGATGAATCATCTTTTTCTTTATTGGTTTGTAAAGACATATTCCGGTAATAATGTCACGGATAGTAGATGGAATAATAATAATAAGTCGGATCTGCTGTTTTAACAATAACACAAACATTTAGACGTCTAGAGGACGAGACAAAATTATCAGATATAGTATATGTGGCCAAAAAAAGACATATTATTTATGGCATGGTAATATCACACCAGACACTTCATAGTGGAATCATTTAGAGGTGTATTGGATTCCGCAGTTCATAAGATTCAAGCTTTAGAGTGGGACTGCAGCCTAAGTGGTCTCTAGTTATAAGAGCTATTTCATAGAAGAGTATCAATAAAACGCAAACAAACTATAATTATGAAGAAATAACAACTTTTTTCTCTTGTTTATGCTACCCTGTTAAAAGACAGATAAGTTGACAATATTTCAACAACAAATCTGTAATTCACAAATATTAACTTACTAAATCCCTTCCTTAAACATAGTTTGACTAGCAATATTTAAGAACACGACTTCTCTATTTAGAAGAGATAAAATATGGGAATGGAATTTTATGGGGACTCTTATAGGGGAAATGACGAACCAATCTTTGTTGGCATACCTACATTCCTAAAGTTGCCTTGGATTAGAAGCCACGAAGAATTAAAGAAAGTAAAACCAGATGTGGCCATAATTGGAGAACCATTTGATTTTGGCACAACTATCCGTCCGGGTGCAAGATATGGTCCTAGAGCTATTCGTGCTGCTTCAACAGTACCATCTCCGCCATATGAGCATTTTAACATTGAAACTGGCGTCGATCCATTTGGAGTTTTCAGAACGATTGATTATGGCGATGTAGTTGTATCCCCTGGTGATGTAATAGAATCTCATAGGAGAATGACTAATAAAGTAAAGGAAGTGCTCGACATAGACGGTATTCCAATCATACTCGGCGGCGATCATTCAATTACTTTTGCAAATGTTCGAGCATTTGCCAAAAAATATAAAAATATTGGTATGATTCATATTGACACTCATGCTGATTGTGCTCCACAAGGACTTTGTGGCTTCAAGTATGATCATGGAGCGCATATAAGAAGAATCATGGAATTAGGCTGCCTAAAAGGCAAAAACTATACTTTGATTGGCCCACGTGGTTACTGGCCTGGACCAGATCTCTACAAATGGATGGCAGACCAAGACTTCCAATGGTTTACCATGTTAGATGTAGAAGAGCTCGGAATTGATCAGATCGCAAAAGAGGCAGCAGACAGAGCTAATGATAATGTTGACGCAGTCTACATCAGCTGGGATATTGATACATTTGATCCCGCCTTTGCTCCAGGAACTGGGGAACCAGAGCCAAATGGATTAACATCTAGAGAGGGCATGAGGTTAATGAGACTATTATCAACCTCCTTTGATCCAGATCGGTTTGCATTTGACCTCGTAGAAGTCGCACCAAACTATGATGTCAGCGATCAAAACTCTTATAATGGTGGAATTACGTCGGGATTAGCAAATAGATTGACTGTAGAGTTGCTCGCTGGATTGTCATTGACAAAAAAAGGCGAGATTGAAGGCAACCCAGTAAGACCTAAATTCTATAGAGGAAAAGGACATACGTATGACTTTGGTAATGTCCCAAAGACAAAGGCTCCTAAGAGACGAAGAAAATGATTAATGTCAAAGCTGAGATAAAAGGGGAACCAGATGCAGCTCCACTTATCAGAGTTTTTGAATATAAAGACAAGTCTGACGATCTAATATTTTATAGCACAGTGGAGATTATTAAACAAAAACTTGCACGGAATTTGAAAATTAACGTCAATGAATCACTCATAATGTATTGTGCATACGTTGTTAATGAACTGCGTACTCATAAATCTACTAATAGCATTGAAAAGAATGCATCAAAAATATTATCTACTGATAAAGTTATGATTGGAGTGCCTGAAACTTTGAGAAAAATTACGTTCGAAGCAATAGTAGACAACATGCCAAAAAAGCAAATAATATTAGATGAGCCTATGCCAACAAGCAGCTATATATTAACAGCAAAAACAAAGATATAATTAGAAAAATTATTTATTAATAAATATTATTATTTCTTTTCTGACTTTAACTAATAGTAGTGGTGCATAGGGCGCTGCTTTTTTCCTAACTTGTCAAAGTAGTGATCATGTTTTTTATCTCCACCAGGATGAGAATGCTCAGTACCGTCAGCATGTGTGTGAATATTCATGGTTGGTTTTGCCATCAATACATCATCAACAGATATCAAAAGGTTGGTAACTTCTACAGCTGTCTTAATAATCTGTTCCTTCACCAGAGAAGGTTCTATAGCACTTGAAAACATTTCTTCAACTCTTCTCTCTATTGCATTAACTCCATACCAACTAACTTTACCATTAGACGGCACAGCCGAAGAACATTTCGATCGTAATTGAACAAGTGTATCTATAACGTTCATCCCAGCATTAGTTGCAATAGTAAGCGGAATCTCTTCTAGTGCTTCTGCAAATTTTTGAATTACAATTTGCTCTCTTCCACTAATTGTTCTAGCTTGCCTTCTAATTCTATTTGCAATGATTGCTTCAGGAGATCCACCGCCACCAACAATCGATGGCTTTATGATATAATCCTTTATAACTCCAATTGCATCTAAGGTTGAACGGTGGCATTCGTCAAGCAATTTTTTTGAATTTGCTCTAAGTAAAATTGTTACAGATTTAGGATTTTTGCAGTCTTCAACAAATACCATTTTATCATCTCCTACAAATTTTTCATATACATTGCCAGCATAGCCAAGAGATTCATTAGAAATAATATTATTATCAAGGTCTCGTACAATCTTTGCGCCAGTTGCCTTTTCAAGCCAGAGCAGATCATTTTCTTTTACCCTGCGAATTGAGATGATACCTGCATTGGCCAGATAACTCTGCGCTAGGAGATTAATTCCTTTTTGTGAAATCACAACATTTGTACCTGAACTAATTATATTCTGAACTTTCGACCTGATCATGAACGATTGTTTATCAAAATATCCTTGAATCTGATCTGATGATGAAATGTGAATTTGTGCATCCGTCCTAGTTCTATTCACTTCAAGGTCTTCATTGATAAGGAGAATTTTTGCATTGTCAATTCTTCGTGGCATGGCAGAGTTATCGATTGTTTTATCAATTAAAACACCTCTAACAAGCTGGATGTCAGACATGTTGCCAGGTTTTTCTTCAATTTTTATATCATCAACATTAACTTGGTTATTTGCAAAATCTGTAACAGTGCACACAGCATCGACTACAATTTTTGCAAGGAAATTATTTTGCTTGCTGATAGCATAAGACATCATCTTTGGTCTCAAAGAAGTAGTGGCAAGCCTTTCCATAATTTCTTTGTCTGAATTATTTGATGTTTGAGCAATAGCTAGCAACGTTTCAAGTGAAATTTCTAATCCTTTAAGGTACCCATCTGCAATTATAGATGGAGAGATCCCCATATCAAGTAATTGTTCAGCCTTTTCAAGAAGCGCTCCTGCTAAAACTACTACAGAAGTTGTACCGTCACCCACTTCATTATCTACAGCATTTGATGCTTCTATCAAGACTTTGGCAGCAGGATGTTCAACGTCAAGTTTACGCAATAGCGTGGCGCCATCCTTGGTTACTGTAACTTCACCTAAAATATCGATAAACATCTTTTCCATACCACATGGACCTAAAGAATTCTTGATGAGCTCTGCAATCAATTTGGCAGCAAGCAAATTGTACCTGCGAGTCTGTCCACCTTGACTACGTTTTACGCCTTCGCCAAATAACTGTTCTGTATGCTTAATACTCATTGTAATACATTTAAGAAATATAAAAAGTATAAAAGTGATTTCATTTTTGTAGATTTAGTGTGCTTCTTCATTTTACGTACAGATATGTTATCTATTTATTTGAAAATCTTATTGTACTAAACTAGGTATAAGTGTCTATGAAATTTATTATATCTGTTTATAAAGATATAAGTATATCATGGATTTAAGAAATAGAATACTCCGCTTACCAAATTACATTACATGAATATATTATCACAATAGGTTTGTAGATGCTTTAAGAACCAATGTTAATATGTTTTAATGACTAAATATGATATAACAATAACTTTTTATATTTACTCAATATAGACCGATTATGGCTTCTGTAAGAACAGTCAGCGAAATTGAAAAGGCTGCAAGGAAAGCAATAGAAGCATCGTATGGAACAGATATTACGGATTTTAGAGTAAGGGTAGTGTTGCCATTTTTGTCAGAGGGGCTCATAGCTCAGGGTGGTTTGCCTACTGAAGAAAAAAGAGATTCTTGGGATGTTCAGGTAACCTTTCTTCTGGATAAAAATCAGTATACTGTAGATCTTATTATTCAAGAGAATAGTGGACAGATTACTTACTCAAGGCTAATAGATAAGATGATTCCACTCTAATGCAATAATATTTCATCATAATAGTAAATAGGTAATATGTTTTCTAACTAAAGTAACTCATTTAGAATGTGAATTATATCGTTACTAGCAGCAAGGAGTGTATTTTAAATTAGAGCATTAATGCAGAACAATCT
>JBKPPX010000258.1:0-8532 GCA_046733815.1 Thermoproteota archaeon
CAAGCTTTGCATATCCTTTTAATGGAGGATCTGATGAGGCGTCAGTAATAGATGTAGTTGCTAAATATTATGATATAGCTAGAACTGGCACTGAGCCACTAATGTATTTACATTGTGATGGCTTTAAAGAAGAATCAAGTCAGACTGATTGTAGAACATATGCTAATGATGGTGAACTCAATTTTGTAAATAGGTACTCTATTATAGGTTGGAGTCATGACGATGCTAGAAAAGAGAATTCATATGATGATCCTGAAATGTTAAATAAATTCATTGAAGTTGTCAATAGTCAATCTATGTATAACACAGGTGGTACAATAAATGCAATTCCCATAGTTATATGGCATAGAATAGATAATAGCGGAGAAGGCGATCCAGGTGCTTATGCTACTACTATAGATCTATTTGAAAAAGAAATTAAATATTTACATGATAATGGCTTTAAGGTATTGACACTGGCAGACATTGGATACGATACAAATAGCAATTATCTTTATCTTAAAAGATAAAAAGATAGATACAAGATATAGAGATAGAAGGGAAGAAAGGAAGAAATAAGTAGCCGTAATTTTGTCATATATGAAAGCCAATTTGTTATTTGCAATAGAGTGACATAACACTTGTCACGTTCCACATGACAATATTCAGAAATAGAACTTGTTCTTCATTAGTCCAGACATCAGTGGTTTGTAAGGGAATTTTTCTCGCCTTGGCAAGATTTTTAATTCCCTGCATACAAGGAGGAGTAATCCTTTTTCTGCTGTCGGATTTGTTTTGATTGTGGTACCATCTGAAAAATTTGCTTATTGTCATTTATCTTGTGTTATAACTGTCAATCCATTCGTTAGTAGGATCATTTACATCTGGTTTTCACAATATATCAAGGTACTCTATTATATCATATTTGTAATTTGTTCAAGTCTTATAATAAAGATATTATTTGAATAAGAAATAATCTTTATAAGAGCAAGTCTGGTACAAAATTGATGTTAATCTCATGATGTTTCACCGTGAGAAATTGGCAAACTATTTCTGCGTTATATGTGTTTTTAATTGCCATCTGGTTGAAAATGGAATTAAAGTAAGATTGTGCACAAGCATTTAGTGATTAACTTTTTTTCTAGATATGATGTTATCACACTTTTTTATGTAGTGATCGTAACTATACTCGTGGGATTATACTTCAAAATGGTTTGTCTCTTCATAACGAACATCTATAAACCATGAACAAAGTGGAGGGATGGGATTCGTTTCCTTTGGCTGATAGTCATGGACATCTATTTATTTTTTCAGTTATATTATTTTCAGCCGAAAAATGGGGATCACTGGTTTGTGAACCAAATATGACATGATTATAGTCCCAGCTTCTAGTTCTTAATGAATATAGTATTAAATTACTATTGGGCTCGGAGTCGGCGCAATGCAAGACAGACTTGACTCTATTTTGCAACACTGAAGTTGAACATAGGCTCAATGTTCATAGATTAATAAGTACTCCAAATTCATCAAAAAAATAAAGAGATCACTGAGTTATGATCTCTTAATATGTGATCTTATATTCTCTCTTAATTCAGGAGTCATTAAATCTTCTGGTTTATATCCATGATCTTTCATTGCATGTTCTTCGGCCGTTTTCATAATTTCCTCTTCTGTTTCTCCCTTGCAAACGTAGTCACAGTCCATACCTACTTCTCTACATGAGACAGTTAACATAATTCTTTATCAAAGTACCAAATAATAAATTTATATGAACAGATCTATCATCACAAATGCTTCCTAGCTGTAATATTTTGGTTCTGTATCATCAAACTCAGTTTCAGAAATCCTATGTGGATTGTATATAGATATATATCTTGTATGAATTAAACTTCGGCTAATATTTTATCATTCAAAAGACCGTTCTTTTTAATATGAAAGCCAGAAGCAAAAAAACAATACAGATAATGTGAAACTCAGCAATTAATCTATATGTATAGTCGGTAAAAAATGAAGGCTTGCTTAATAGATACATATATAGATCGTTAAGTAAAATTAGCTATGTATTGGTGTAGCTGCAGGTTACTCATGAAAGGAGTTCCCTTAGATGTAACCCCTAATTATTTCTCGTACTTCTAGCAGTGGAAAGATCTCGTTTAACTTTCTAGGCCTCTTGTCCTCAAATACGACATCAGAATACCATTTGGAGCCGAATGCAGCCAAAAGTATCAAGATAGGCAGCGTATCTTTACCCTTCTCAGTGAGCCTCCATAGTACCTTCATTGGCGATCTCTTTTCCTCTGCGCATTCGATCAGCCCTTCCTTCTCGAGCTCGTTCAAACGCATTGAAAGAACCCTTGGGGTAAGGCCTGGAATAGATTCTAAGAGCCGATTGAAACGCTCAATCTTGTGGACGCCGATATCTCTGATTATCAACATGGTCCACTTCTTGCCCAGCACTCCTAGACTAGTCTTAACTGGGCACTGGCTGAAGCTTACTTGGGGTTGGATCATGTGTTCGTAGTTGCTAGCTGATTCCCGCTCCTCTCGATCTTTTATGTACTGCAATTACAATAACTATACTTTTACTCCCTTACATATTTTTAAACTATATTTTTATAGTATCGGCCATGATCAACAGACTAAAATATTTTAAATAAATAGGTCTATATTTGTGTAATTCAATCAAATTATCATATATATTATGAAGAAGGAGTATATCGTCTCAAAGATTGAGGCTTCTCAAGATGGCAGTCCTTATCTTTACGTTGTGTTGACTGATACGAGAGGTAATTTTACTTCTACTAGAAGACAGCAAGGATTCCCAGAAAATCCTTTTGGAGTAGCGTCAATACCTATTACTTCATTAGACGATTTGAAGAATTTACCAAAGAAAATATCTGATGCAATAGAAGGTGCATTTGGTAGCGGTAGGAACAATATATCATCGTCAGAATCTACCACTTTTAAAATGAATACAAGAGAATATGAAGAACTTGGTATAAAAATTGGAGATAAAGTTACTCTAGAAATTAAGATATCTAATAATGATATCAGAGCATGAGCTGAAGGTTTTAAGAGATAACATTTTTCCACTGTTTTCGGAGATAGCATAGGTTAGTCCACAGTGGATTAAGATGAAAAGATTTTGATGACTTTAAGTCAGTAGATTTAAGTGAATTGTACAAGAACTTGAATCATAATATTGTAAAATTATACCTACTTATTATGCAACAATATTATTGCGGATGCATTAAACATGTGAAATTAAATATGAGTCACGAACTTAATATCGGTTCGGACTCGAGGGATTTGAGCTTTGCTGGTAGGTGGGTTCGCTCTATTCGGTTATTTTAATAGATTTTCTATCTATCTAGCTAACATTACCGAACATTTTGCATGATGTAGGACTTTATTTGATACACTACCAATTATCACTTCCTTAAACTTACCCATACCACGGCTCCCCATTATTATAATATCAAATTTTTCCATCTCACTATATACAATAATTTTGGAAGCAGGATCGCCTTCTACAAGAACAGTATTAATATTTATTCCACTCTTCTTAGCCATCACTTTGCATCTTTCAAGTATTTTGGTATATTCACTTTTATAATCTGCGTGGAGTTTTTCAATAATTTTTGGTGAATAAATATAAAGAGAAGGCAGATCCTCTATTATATACAAGACTGTAATTTGTGCTTCTTGTATTTTTGTTGCTAAAAAAATAGCCTGTTCTAATGCTCTAAATGAGTTTTCTGAACCATCCACTGGAACTAATATCTTTGAAAGCATAGTTAATTATTTTATTTTATAATATAATTAATTCTTTGTTATAGTCATGAGTATTTTATAATCAAAGAGAATCAGGCAATATGGTACATTGGCCAATCGTCTACTTAAATTGCCAGAGATTAGGAGTTATACATAACAGACAACAAGTCTAGAAATTTATCATTAGATAACCTTTAGCGAGATTACCATAAATCATAGATCCAAAAACGGCTGTCGAAAATCTTTCAATAGAAATGTATTATTATGTAGCTTGATATATCTCTTTATGTCTGTCTGTCTTTTCTGGGTTTGCTGTCATCATATTTTTTCTTTATTTGTATCTTGGTTTCGCTGACTGATATTCAACAATAATCTATATCCCGGCTAAAATAAAATAGGCTCAAATTCTCAAGTAAGTTATATCTCTATACCGTTATCCAATAAATAATGCTGAAGCTCTTCATGGATTTAGTGTGTAAACTTTGTAAGGCTTAACAGTCCCATAGTTAATATACTTCCATTCATTATCAGACATTAATAACTCATGAAATTCTGACTGTATTTTATTATCTAATGATTTGTATACATTATCTCCTATAGATACCCTATTTGCATCTGTTAGAGAAGTTATCTTTGAGGCGACATTCATAGTATATCCTAGTATATCAATAGGCGAGTCTTGGTCGTAGCCGTACTGAACAATTGCATTTTCTCCTGCGTCTATACCTATTTTGACAGATACTTCTGGGTAGCCATATTTTTTATTTAATATTGCATCAATCTCATCCTTGATTACATTAATCATTGATTTCGCACATTCAACTGTTGTAATAGAAGCGGGATATTTGGCATCATTGTTGTTATTGTTGTTGTCACTGCAGGGAAAAAAAGAAATTACTGCATCACCTACGTATTTTAAGACATATCCATCAAAACTATCTACAACATGAGACAATCCATGAGTAAAAGCTCTTATTATTGTCACAAGCTGTTCTATGGGCAAAGTCATACTCATAGTAGTAGAGCCAACCAGGTCGGCGTACATGATAATGAGAGGAATCTTGGAGCTAATGTGGTTAAGAAGAAACTTTTGACCACGTCTTATTGAAGTATGGATAATCTTTGGCCACAAGTTATCAAGTATCAAAGGTGTATGCATTTTATACCAATATGCCATTGATTCTTCTTCTTGCATACTCTGTTCTAGTAAAAGTGTAATCTCATGCTGCTGTGATAAATTTGTACTTTGTATTATCTGTATTAATGTATTATAAGCTACCAGTTCATCATATTCTATTATGAAATCTTGTTTGATTTGCATTAATTCCATTTCTTCTGGCAGAGAATTATCTTCTTCTTCATCATCATCATGTTCTGTTACTGATTCTGTGGTCTTTGCCTGAATTTTTTTCATCTTCATTGTAGTAGTCAATAGCGACCTTCGTAAATCTGCTTTAGCATTAGTAGGCTTCCCTCCTAATTCTGTGATTATTCTTTCAAGCCTGCTTTTTTGTATATGTGTTTCTTCTAAATGCTGCTTTAGTTTTTGTTTTACTTCTTGTATTGGTGTTTGATCTATTCTTGATATTATTCTATCTATTGATGCATTTTCAGTAGATAATGCTTCATTTAGGTGTTCTACTAGCTTTGAGATCAATTGAATATTATTATTATCATCGTTGATACTTTAAGACATTGGTAGGTTATGGTAAAGAAGGAAATTCCAACCTTCATTATTAGTTTGGCACATTGAATGTATACACAATATATATCGTAATAATAATGGATATGAAAAGCCAAACCAGAGAACCGGGTGATAAGTGAAATGCGGCAGCAGCAACAACAACAACAACAGCAACCTTCTTCTTTTTATTATTTTGGGCTTGCTTACTATTTAGTTAGTTGATTTAGCTCTTCACAACTAATCGTCTTCCTATGACGCCTGATGTTATCATCTGTATTCCTACTATCAAGAGTGATATTGATAACAATATGCTTATAAAAACAGCTCCTAGGAAAGGAGATGCAATTATCATGATTGACAAGACGATTGATATCACACCAGCAACAATACTAAATATCCTTGATGCTTTGTTACTTGACTTATCGGCTATACCGTGAATAACTCTAGATATACCATCAAAAAGCAGAACATATGCAAGGAATATTAACAAGAATATACCCGTCGCGACAGGGAAAACCATAGATATAATAGACAATATAATAACTAGAACGCCAAGACCAATATTGGTCCAACGATGCTTTCCTTGAAGAAATAGCCCACTTACTACCCTCTCGATCCCAACTACAAACAAAACTACCGCAAGTAAAAGTGTAATAGTTATCAAAGTAAGGCTAGGGAAAGCAAGTACATATATAGACAGAATTATGGCTACAATTCCTAATCCGATTTGTGCCACTCTCATCCATCCAGGCGACTTTCTCTCTGACAAAGTCATATTTAACTAACTTACACATAACAACCCAGCATTTATACATTAGAACTCAGGTGCAATTATACAGAGCCATCTTTAAAATAAAATCCTAAGCTGACATTAGCAGTATAAAAATTGCTTTGAAGTTTCTGCCCGAGAAGACAGACCATGTTCAAAGCCAGTATGGTATGAGAATGAATATGCAGTCTTATCTAAACTATTCAAATCAAGTTCCCCACAGGCAAGACAACATCAAAGCTAATTGACACTTACTTGCATCAAGGAAAGAAACTTTTTAAAATCATAAGACATCGTTCAGATAAGAGCACTTACTACAACATCATACCTGCTTGATTGAGATGAAGAGAATGACTGAAAAGCTTGAACACGATATCTGGGTTAAGAAATAGGCTTTACTCTTTACTTTCTTTTTTAGATATTTGAGATTGAAAAATGACAGTATAGACCTTACATATGAAAGAAGGGACAATTGGGTGAGGTGATCATATTATTGCAAATTTGTGCGTACAGATGACCTTACAATAACAGAAAATTTCCAATTGTCTGACGTATAGAATTACACATCTCTATAAACAACATCCAACTCCATTTTTTCAAATATATTATATCATTCTAAATATTAAGCACGCACTTTATGATGAGTACGAAACTATATTTAATACGAAGTACGACTCAACTGCTACAGCGAATTTAATAATAGAATTATTATTATATTGGACAGATTTTTTCCAGTTATCTATTGATATCCAGATAACTCTTATATTAAATATCTTTTATGTATGTATGTCAGAATCACCAACCAACCAACCACTATATGGGAGAAGATGTATGATCATGCATAGGCCAATAATTATTCTGACTTGATCAGAATCTGTATATGATCTGGATCAGAAATCAGAAAATGATTCTTATCAGCCTTTTGCTTCTTTTGCTGTTCAGAACTAGCATGACGGTTAATGATGGATTTGATTGTGTTAAAAGATGATCGGTCAGGTATAGTTATTGTAAAGTTTTCCAGTCCACTCTCGCAATTGCCATGAACTTCTCCATTCAAACTATGCCATGTATTCATTCCAATATGGTGATGATATCCTCCAGCAGACAGGAAGGCGGCACCCATAGAGCTCCAATCCGATGTTATATCCAACCCTATTTTTTTATGATAAAACTTGATTGACCTTTCAAGGTTTGTAACTCTAATATGCATGTGTCCGATTTTCGCTCCAGAAGGAAATGCCTTTGCAGTCTTCCTTTCGTCTTTATTGAGTTCAGATAAAAGAGAGTTCAGATCAAGTGGTAGAGTGTCCATCTTGATGTGTCCTTCACTGTCATGAGACCATTCATTAGCTTGTCTGTCCCGGTAGATTTCTATGCCATTATTTTCAGGATCTCTCAGATATAATGATTCACTGACTAAGTGATCGGCAAACCCATCAAAACAAACTCCAGAATTCATAAGTGCCAGATAAGTAGATGCAAGACTCCTCCTGTCAGGAACAAGTATAGCAAAGTGATAAAGTCCAGCTGAATGTAGTGGAGCATTTTTTGCATTTGGATCATGGTGTAGTATAAGAACCGGCTCATCAGATGAGAAGAACTTTTGTTTGAAACCAAGTTTATATTCTAAATTATCACTACCACCATCATCATCGTCGCCATCTTGATATCTTCTATTAACATGCAATCCAAGACCTTTTTCGTAGAACAGCAAGATTCTGTCAATATTCTTGACTCTTAATACAGGTGATCCAATCCTCATACCACTGTGCATCTTGAAACTAATCAAATAGGGATTCCACCTCTCTTTTTGTTGTTGTTTTACATTATTTATAAAGAATGTAAATAATAAAAAATGAATTAAATATAGAGTTAAAGACATCATGTATGTTAATAAA
This sequence comes from Thermoproteota archaeon, assembly GCA_046733815.1. Taxonomy (GTDB): domain Archaea; phylum Thermoproteota; class Nitrososphaeria; order Nitrososphaerales; family Nitrososphaeraceae; genus JAJNBK01. The sequence goes on from JBKPPX010000258.1 coordinate 8,105, forward strand.
GAATCTTAATTTCAACCATAATGCTTCTTTATCTTTGCTAAGGAAGCTCTTTTTGATCATGGAATTGTTCCTAAGCAAGAATCGCCAACGTCACATAGTCATGTACTAAGAAGTTACATCGATCTAATTTCGTCCTTTTAATACTTGAATTGTTTTTATTTCTCCTTCTTTAATTGAATTTTTAATCGTCTCTGGTGAAAAATCTGCATTTTCATACATATGAGGAAATGGTTCATCACGTGTTATGTAAAAGATGTCTTTTATTTCAGCTCCTCGCTCTTGCTTGTATTTTTTATATTTTTTGCGAATTCTTTTAAGCTGCTTTGGATCCACTTTTGTGAGATCCATATTGGATTCTATTAGTTGGTAAAGTTCTTCAATGTAACGAAGATATAGTGTTATTACTTTAGACATTGTTACACTATGCT
>JBKPPX010000259.1:0-2152 GCA_046733815.1 Thermoproteota archaeon
TTCAGCTGTATTTAGTCTGTTTTCCTTGATCCAATTATTGCTAAAGTTCGTCGTCATTACAAATTAGGTTGAAAAAATGACGTTAAATTACAATGTCATAATTGCATAACTAAGTAGTAATATTTTCTAAACATAGAAGAAGTGATCGTGTCATTGAATTTTTACTAGATAAATCGTACCTGTTATTAATATAGGCTTGATTTTCTAATATATATCATTATCGGTCTTGTATGATACTGCTGGAGGATAGTGTAATTATCTTAGACATATTTTTAGCATAGCTTGATCCATGAAGATTCAAATAAAATTTTTTATGCTAAATAAGATATATGTGACTTGATGTAGATTCCCTCTCATAAGTGAAATACTTTAGTTATATAACTTCGCTTTTACTTTTATAACATATTTACTACTCTGAAGCTTATGGGTTATAGAATTTAACTCTTTAGTTAGGGCTTGTTAATTCCTATGATCTATTCTTGTCATTTTTAGACACAACTATAGGAAGCAGATAATAGATGCATGATAATTTTCTTTTATTGTTTAAGATTTAAAATGCAAAAATTCTATTAAAAAATTTACTAGTAATGAGCTGATCTTGATTTTTGTCATTTAGCATTTGTTATTCCAAGATACTAAATACCAATTTAGTCCTCTTGAAGATCACGTTTGAGATTAGCAATTTCTTTTACACTATCTATTTGTATATCATCGCTTCTTGTAATTAATCTAGATAGTGTTGGCTTGGCAGCCTTTCCTAAACTTACTACATCTTTCCCTTTCCTAAGAAAAGATATGGTCAATCCATTATCTGTGAGTTTCTGACCAAATTCTTTTGCAGTTTTTAGCTTATCAAAAAGCCCTATGTCCTCTGAAATTCTGAAAAATTCAGGTTGTAAGAGATCTACCGTTATCAGATCATTGTTAAGATTTATCTTAGCTGCAGACTGATCTTTAATGTCTATCTTGATCATACCTTCTGTCGCAGCCTTCATAGATCTAACCAATGTATTCAATATATGGTCGTCCTTATCGATATGAAGATGAGTATCTCCTACCATATCTTTAGATATCATAAGCCATATTATGTGCGTATCTATTGTAATTATGTCTTGCCATTGATAGCCTATTAATACTACCATCCACATATTCTTCCCCTTCCAACACCTAGACTTTGTTATTAAATATGGATTTTAGCTTCTCAAACTATAAGACATTTTCATATTTTCTATCACTTGTCAAACAGTTATGATACTATTTTCATCCATCTCAATGATTTGATCATGATGATGGTCATGCTGAATTTTGTTCATTGTATTTTAAGGGTAGTGGACTATTAATTATAATACAGATGTCTTTATTGAGTAAAGATATTTCTTTATATTAAAACAATATTTTCACAATTAAAGCAAAGCTGGCATTATTAGATATGATATAATCAATATATACAAAATAAAAAGAAAATTTAAACATGAGAAATCACTTTTGGCAATATAAAGATAGAGAATGACATTCTTGAAGAGTCATCCTAAAGCTAGAATCTGTCGTTCTCCAACTTAAATTCAGAAGAATTTCCAATTATAAGAGGATTAAGAGATTGGATAAAATTCAATATCAAGAACTACTATATCACTATATCACTAACAATGAGAAAATATTGATCAGTTAATTTCTATGCTGTTAAATATAAAAAACTAAAAATTTCAGTCATTGGTTAGTAACAAGATAGTTCTTGATTAATGATAATAAAACTCTTAATTACTTTTTAACGTCTGTTTGTACATGTGTTTGTACGTATAATTTTACTAAATATGATATAGAGTTCAGGGTTAACTTCTCTTGTCTCTTATGATCTGCCAAGACATCTTTGAACAAATGTGAATTAACGGATAGAACATTGAAACAATTAACCTATACATCGTTTCTTTGAAAAATTTGACTAAGATAGTAGAAAGTCTAAGATTTATTCTTAGGGTGTGTCTTAAACTTAAAATTGGCTATTTGATCATAACGTTTCGTCTCTATAAATGAATTTAAAGCAAGGGTGTGAAATTGATGAGCGTATATATATTGCAGAAGCCGATGAACGTTATAAACAATATGCTGGTTTTGACTATAGCGAAGCAGTAATAGAACAACTTGCCGATATGAA
>JBKPPX010000260.1:0-2752 GCA_046733815.1 Thermoproteota archaeon
CAATATGACCGATGTATCATTAGGCTTCTTTCCGTCTTTATTATTCTGTAGTACACTGTCTGGGGCGGTAAGGTCTCCTATAACCGCATATAGATAATTGTCGTAGCCAATCTTCAATTTTCCACCTTGATGATAGGGACCAGGAGCTGCAGGCAAATCCAAAATCAAAGTAGGATTAACAAGATTCGTTCCATTCCAATGATACCGATACACTCTATTTCTTAAAGGCTTGTTATGGTCTGATTCAGTAAAATAAAGAAACACAGTATCTTTTCTACTATGTGTGATTCCGAGCAGTCCACGCTCTCCCTTAGTGTCAACTTGTACTTTCAACGCCGGCTTCTTCTGTAGAATACCATTTGAGATAAGATGTACCGTTCCACTATTCTTTTGCAAAACCAAAATATTGTTATTATCTATAAACTCCATGCTTGTAGGAAAAAACAATCCTTCACTTACTAATTCTACTTTAAGAGAGTTGTATGGAATTTGTAAAGATGGCCCTTGTTTCTTCTTCTGCTGTTGAATTTGGCCTAATAGGGTATCCATTAGGTTAAAGTAGAATGCGACTATTATTATGATCAGGATTACAATTGTTATAGTAATGGATAAAACAAAAAGTAATTTCTTTTTTTTACGTCTATTTTCAATGTTACTACTTATAGATCTAGTCAATTCTTTTATTAAAACCAGAGAGGGTTTATCTACATTACGGCAAGTAAAGTAAGAAAACGAGTCTAGATACTTTCAATATATATTTAGAATAAACTTTTGAAAGTACAGATTGTTAATATTCCAATAGGTCTAAAGTGATATCAAAAAATTAGCCATCTTTAAATCCTGAGTTTGCTATTGTTATCAGATCATTTTTTCTTTTGAACAAGGTTAACATTTTTATCTTTATTATAGATATTCTTCATGTCATATTTGTTCAATGATTTCTATGATCTCTATCTGTAATACATGTATTAGGAAAACGTTGAATTTTCGTTATTTCTCTTGTGCAAGAAAGACAGAAGCAGTGAAGTAACCAGCTGAGAGGAAAAGACCAGAATGCAGTTATTATTTTTATAATATATATTTTAATATCGTCTTATGGATAAGTATATGAATCTCTGTCCTTTCCTTCTAAATCCAGTAGATGATTGAAGACTGAAAATATTGATCAATTCTGCTTTATCCTAAATATAATCCAAAATTCTAATTATAGAAATGATTAGATTCTCGGCACCATGATAGTTTGCTGCAATCATGACGTCAAAGCACCTTTTTCGATTTTTCAAAATAGTCATTGTGTAAATTAATCACAAACGATATGCAATTCATCTTTTGTTGATATATTTATTTTGATATGAATATGAATTATACTTCCTTATCTAATTCTAAAATTTATGGTAGTTTTTTTTAGATGAATAATATTGAGAATTTTGAAAATTAAAAATTTTGTGACCTACTATTTAATATTTATTTTAAAGAAGTAAGATGATAAATTTTATCTCAAGATTTAGTAAATAAAAAGAATAGATAGGAAATTAGACTCGATTGTTTTTCTGCTTGCTACTATATGCTATTGTCTATAACAAAATTTATTCTCACTAAACTTTCTTCCTTTCATTATCTAGCATCTCATAGTGTCTTTGAAGAATCTCCAATCATATTTCGAAACATTGCAGTGTGATTAGAAGCAAAACCGAATGAAAGGAGATTTCTCAATATGATAGAAAGGTACGGAAAACTATGTTTTGTTTCGGATTTGTACCCATAGAAAAAAGATCTTTCTATTGCCTGATATTGAGAATTCTCAAAATCAATTACACTTGCAAGGAATGAACCGATATCGATACTTCGTGAAAATATTGAACCTTTTTTTTGTATGAATCCTAAATCAGTTCTAATAAGAGACGTCATATCTGATGCGACAAGGTAATTCTGCGATTTATTATCTGTAAAAACGTAATTTGCCTTATGTAATTTACCAGTTAGAACTCCTGCTTGGAAGGCTAAAGTTGAATTTTTACCATCTGAAAATGCTCGGTAGAGGTCTCCTTGCTTTATATATTCTTCAATGATAATGGAATCTGAAATTGAAATAAGCTCTGGCGTTGGGATGCCTAACTTTTGTAAATTCCTTCTCATGTCGTAACTCTCATTCTGTAACATAACTTTTCCTAGATGAGGGGGAGCAGAGGGATGAGCCAGCAGAATAGAAGCAAGAGTATAAGTGAATATTAAGAGATATTCATGGAAAACTTTTGTTGGTTTATTTTTTTTAACAACTACTTTCCGTCCATGAAGGTATTCTATGGATATCTTTCTTTGCCAGTTGACTAAATACAAATTACTCTTGCTATATAGTATGAACTACCTGTATAAGTTTCAATATATATTAGGATGTAATATAAAAGATAAAATATTGCAAGTACATGAGGGACATAAAAATGCTAGAAAATTTTTTAACTCCAAAACTGCGTCTAGCTATGATTCTATTGTTCGTCTTGCTACCTTTGGACAGGATTATCTATGGAAAAATCATATATTAAACATCCTAGATAGAAGAGAAAATATTCTCGACCTTGCTTGTGGAACGGGGATTCTTTCTTCATTATTATCAAAGAATAATAAAAGACATGTGATAGGCTTAGATCTAGCCTTAGATTATTTGAAAATTGCAAAAAGGAAAAGGAGACATTGCTTATTTATTAATGGTAATGCGGAAACATTACCTTACAGGTGTGACAGCTTTGATACGATT
>JBKPPX010000261.1:0-5657 GCA_046733815.1 Thermoproteota archaeon
TTCTTTAGAATACGCTGCATAATTCAAAGGTATAACATTAGTTAACTGATTTAGTTTAATATTACGATTTAACATCTCAAAATTGCCCGGATGAGCTTCAATAGCAACTACTTTTCCATTTGTACCAACTCGCTTTGAAGCAATTAGTGTATAATGGCCTATATGTGCACCAATATCTACAACTATATCTCCTTGCTTAGGAAGAAACTGTTCTATTATTTCATCTTCTCGTATTGTCATGTTTATAAACTCATTTTTGTTAATTGGACAATAAGCCTTGTAACCACCATATTTTGGTACACTAATCTTTAATAGACAAGGATTAGCAAGCCTTAGAAACTTGATAATAGAATATAGGAATTTAAGCATGTAAAATGATAGAATCGCATCAAATTCATAATTAAAAGTAAGACCTTTTTTATCAAATACTCTGTCTCTTCTTTTCTTCCCTAATGCTATTCTGAGTGAAAGTCTTAAAATCAGATAAGAAAGCAAACAAACAATTTTAACTAAAAATAATATTATCTTATCGAATATAGGAACCACTCTTACTGGTTCTTGTTTTGTCAGCCAAAGTGACAGTTTATCCATACCGCTTTACGCCTGATTCAAATTATCGAATCTGCAATAATTAATGACAGTGAATATAGATACCCTCTCACCATAATATAATTTTAGCATATTGCATAGCAATATATTCTCATCTTATTTTCTGCTTAAATACATTATCGGCTTCTGTGTAACTGGCATTTCTATTAAGAATTTCATGTTCTTTGTAAAATTCGGGGGAATCTCATTCCTTTTGTGAAGGATTCCCGTTCATATCTGACTTCAGAGATTGAGTATTTCTAATAGAATATCTATATACTTCCCTTAATTTGCTTACTTAGCATTTACTTAATCAGTTAAAGTCGAGTAATCAGACAGTTAAACTAAATCGTAGCTTTTTATTTAGATCAGTTTTATAGCTTATCTACAACATACAAGAGTGGAGTTGTTGTTTAACTATGCGAATGTCTACAGTTACCAGTACCTTATTACCATCTTTGAAAAGTCCTACGAATTTAACAAGCTCATATTATTCTTTATGTCTGTCTCTAAAGTTGTAGAGTATTCTCATCAATACAGAATCACAGACAAATATCGATTCTAATTAGTATGAGATGAATCTTTCTATTTCGGTTATTATTCTTGGGCATAATTCATATTTTCTTTTTCTTTTCTTTGATAAATGCGTCATACTTTTATGCATAAGCACATTACCTCAGGAAATACAATTGGAAATTAATTAACTATCATTCTTCAGCACGGCTGAATTAAATATTTAGCTTCATATATATTATTATGATCCCTTCATAATTTTATCTTCTTTTCTACGTGTCTATAGAGTATTTTATCATTGATGGCTCATCTTTAAGTTGATAACTGGAAGATCAAGAACAAAAGTCGCACCCTTTCCATTTGCATTATTTTCAGCCCATATTTTTCCACCATGAGCTTCTACAATACTTTTAGCAATAAACAATCCCAATCCAGTACCTCTGTCAGATTTTGTAACAAACTTGGAAAATAATCTAGAAAATATTTCAGAATCTATACCAACACCCGTATCTTTAATACTAACAATAACATTGTGATTATCTTTGATTTTTGTAGTAACTTTAATAGTTCCTTTTTTAGTAAATTTAACAGAATTACTTAGCAGGTTAGAAATGACTTGAGTCAACCTTGATCTATCTGCTTCTACAAAAATATCTTTTGGCTCATACAATAATTTTATATTTTTACTTTTGAAATCTTTCTTTACTATTACATCATTTATAGTATTTGTTATTATATCGTTTAAATTGAGTTGTTGTCTATTTAGTGTTAATGAGTCACTTTCAATTCTCGTAACATCTAGAATATCCTCTGTAAGACTTTGCAGTCTTCTTGCATTTCTTATAATGGCATCTATTAATTCATAATATTGCTCTATGCTTCCTGTTTTTGAACTAAGAACTTCAGACAAACCAAGTATAGGCTGAATAGGTGTTCGTAATTCATGAGCAGCTATATTAATAAATTCCTTCTGCATTTTATCATGAGCTTTTAGTTGTTCATACACGTATCTTAATTCTCCATATAGGTCAACCTGATTCCATAGACTATCAAATATCGATAAATAAGACAAAACCGTTGGCTTGCTATTAGAATATGTTGCCAAGCCTATTGCTTCATAAGAAGTTTCTTTTGTATCATCTTTCAATTCTACAGTTAAGGAGAATTTTCTATCCACTAACAAAGTTGTAACTTTAGTTTGTAAAGGAGTTTCAATATTTCGAATGTCAATTTGATTTTGCTGTTCTTTGAATTTTTGTGATTCCTCTTTAATTATATCATCCATAGGAGTCAGGATTCTTATCTTTACATGACGTTCTGTTGTTGCTTCCTTAAGCAATTCTATTGCTCCTGCACGCCCTTGACGATGAAATGCATTAGCTGTAGAAAATATTATCAATATTTCATCTGTTGCGGATTTTATAAGCTCAAGACCAAGCAGTTGTATCTCGATAGGATCACTAATAGTCTCTATGACCTCTGGTTCTATTCCTTCTTCTATTTCTCTAATTTTTTGCTTAGCTGGTATTGCCTTACTCCAAAAAGTATCAAAGACATATTGCTGCTGTTCTACAATTTCCTTTGCATTACTGTATATAACTTGCGAGGCTATTTTTCCTTTTTCATATAAAATTAGAGGAGCAAGATATTGGGTTTCGCTTATCATAGAATTGGCCTTAATACCATCTAAATGGCGCAGCTCATCAACAATTATAGCTAGCTCTTTGCAATAAGCAATATTATCTTTGGTAATTTCAGTGAGATATCTTAATCTTATACCTCTTCTTTTAGCATCAAGAAAAGCTTTCTTTATCGGTTCAATTAAAATAGCTAATGGTGGTCGTGTGTAATTCATACAAGTATCAATTTTTATTTTTGCTTTCAAGAAAAATTGTAATTCTGCATCTATTACATTGTCAACACCGTAAATTATTTTAGTCTTGATATTTTTCGTATTATTTCGATATCACTATTACAATATTTATGTCTATAAGATGTTAGATTAAAGTTATTCTGCTGTAACTATTAACTATGAAATCGGTTACGGTCGTGTCAACTTAGCACACCAACCTCATTAAATTAGTTAAATTGATATTAGATCTCATAATTCCATTATGTATAAAAACGAAAAGAACCAGCCTTCTTGCTTTAGAACGCTGACATCATTAATCCTCATTATTTAAGACCCTTTTTTATTTCTTCTAGAATATCATCTTTTGCCTTTTCTACCTTTTGTTGTACGTCTTCATTTATCTTTCCTGCCTTTTCTAGTATCTGTTGCAGCTGTTCTTGTGCATTGTCTTCCTCGTGTACCTCTTCTACCTTCTTTTCTTCTTTTACAGTATTTCCTTCTTCATCTGTATCTTCTGTTTTGTCATCATCATCTTCTTTTAATGATGTAGTAGGTTGCGGCTCTGGCTCTGGTTCAGGCTCTGCTTCTGGTTGCGGCTCTGGCTCTGGTTCTTCTTTCTCTACATCCTTGTCTTCCTCCTCTTGCTTCTGAGTAGATGGTGATAAAGGAAGTGGAGATGGTATTGGAATAGGGGCACTACGAACACCATCAGTCTGTTCTTTTTCTGTTATTCCTATAACATTTATCCTATAATAATTTGTTAAATAAGTAGGAGTGGTATTATTATTGTTGTTGTTATCCTCATCTAAGCAAGATATTTGTGCAATCAGTTCATTTGTTCCGTTTCTAATTGCATGATATGCAGGCGTATATGTAAAACTCCAGGTAGAATAATCATTTACTCCACCAGGACCCACTGCTTTTGCAATCTGAAGTGGCTTTTGGTCATTCCAATCAGTATAAACTCTACAATCAGTAGCGGGATTATCCGAAGAATGGCCACCAATTGTGAGATTTCCAACTGGAACTTCTTGTCCAGATTTATGGGATGTAATGTTTACATTAACTCTGTTAAAAGCAAAATTATTTGCAACTAGAGGTATTGGAATTGAAGTTAGAGAAGAAATATTATCTTTTCCTCTTAGCCTTTCTTCTTCTACCACTGTTGTTGTTCCATTATCTGAAGTAACATTAGTAGTAGTGTTATTGTCAATAGTAGGCGATTCTTGTAGTTGTACTTCAGGAGTCGTTGCACCAGTTTTATTATTTGTCATCGTTGCAATTCCAATTAGATTTACACTATAAAATTTTGTTAAATTAGTAGGACTACTAATACAAGATAATTTCGAAGTTAGGTCATTTGTTCCGTTTGCAATGAGATGGTAATTGTTAGTATATGTGTAATTCCAAGTGGAATAATCATTTACTCCACCACTACCAGTTGCGACAGCTTTTTGAAATGGCTTTGTATTATTCCAATCAGCATATACTGTACAATCAGTAGTTGCATTATCTGTAGATGTTCCTGATATTGTAAGTTCACCAGCTGGCACTTGTTGTCCTGTACTTTGTGATGTAATCTTTATACCTATTATTGGTGGTGACTGTTGTTGTGGTGATGGTTGTGGTAGTTGTTGTAATTGCGCTTGTACATGTAAAGCATCATAATAATAAACTGGAAAAGCATAATAAAGAAGGATTATTACTACAACAGCAATAAACAACAGTATCAGTTTTTTTAACTTGAACTGGCTAAATCTTTTCATACTTTATACTATGTATCTATGACAATATTATTACTTATAAGAATAGAGTTAAGAGTAAAATGTGGGCATTAGCATGACTCATGCCCTTTATACCAACTGATTTATTGTATGCCTTTACTTACTTTTGGTCCTTTTGGCTGACTTTTTTGATGTGTATTTTTTTCTATTACCTATTTTTTTAGTTGGTTGTTTTGTTCTAGAAGCAATAATTTTTTTAGATTTGAAAATATCCTGAACTGTAGTTTGTAGTTGATTTAACTTCAATTGAATATCTTGTAACATCTCAAATTGGCTTTGAACATGCTTTTGTAATGGGGGAATCGTATCTGCCAATTTTTTTATTTGATTGGTTTGTTCTTCCAATTGTTTAGCAACATAATCTGTATTTTTAGTAGTATTACCCTCAATTATAGATCCTTTTTCTGCTTCATCTTCTTCGAATTCCCTAGGATTTTCAATACGGGTAACCTCTTCTCTTACAATTCTTCCTGGTTCACTCAATTCCACAGCCTCTTCAACTATTGCTACTTTTCCTTCATTGTCGTCTTCTATATCTATTTCTTCTGAATTTTGTTCAATTAAATCGTCGTCTTCTACAGACATTGAATTAGAATAGGCAGGATCGTTAAAATAGTTATACGAGATTAAAGCTGTTTCAATACGTATAGATCTTCATGGACCCTTTTTTTGGAATCGAGTTACTTGAATCACTTTCTTTTAGTATAACTAATCTCTACGGATCTATGATCAGGTAACTTCTACTTATTTCTAATACTCTCTTAATTATGTGATCCACTCTGTCTTCATTAACTGTGGTCTTCCTTCTTTTCGAAGCTTAAAAGCGGATTCCCTAAATGGTTTTTACTCGTTATGGATCCTTACAAAGAAACCTAAGTTTCCTACCTGGCCATTTCATTTCTCAATGGGCGATTCTAAAG
>JBKPPX010000262.1:0-13517 GCA_046733815.1 Thermoproteota archaeon
GAGGAGACGAGTCTGTAGCAGCACTGTTCTGTTGCTGTTGCGCATAAGAGAATGGTGCTGGTAATAGCAGTATTGATATCGGTTGCGCAGCTATTACAATCACAACTACAAGCATAATAACAGAAAATAATATTGATAATAATCCGGTTGTCGATAATAATATCATTAATCTTCTGCTCTTATTAGACTCTCTATCTTTGAATTTCAATACAATTATATAATATACATTATAATTAATGTTATCAGCAGTAGCGGCAGTTTATCTCAAATTATCTCCGTGATTAATTATATTATATATAGTAAAGGAACTTAAATAATACGATGAAATAGAGATAATATAATTAGATACAATTTCAAAAGCGCTATAAGTATAGTGCTTACAACGACTTATTATATTCTCACATAGGTACGCTAATTCTACTACAGAAGCTGGACCAGTTACCGCTTGATACCAATTTTGTTATCATTACTACCGCTTTGTTATCCCTGTCATCTCCTGTTTCAAGCTGTTACCACTGTATGGTATTTGAATTCAGAGAATCTATACTAATATATTATATATATACTAAATATGGATGATAAATTTCTTTTGAAATATAGTGTCTAATAATATTCATCTAATACCTAAGATGCTAAGATATTAGTCATAATTTCTGGAAGTTTGTCATTAATATTTTCAGTGAATTGTATGATTATACTTAAAATCCTCTACTAAACACAGCTTTATATCTTTGTTATTCAATATTTCATATTTAAAGTAGATCGCTTCCTTACATAAAGGAATTAATATCTGCTACATACGTGTATCCGAAAGTATATTATAATATACCAAATTATTGCAACTTACATTTTTCTAAAATAAAATCACCTGATGACACATTTTGAAGGGGTATTTGGACATGATGTTAAAAGACCATTACGAATGCTTTAATCATCATGATTTCTTAGTAGTTAAAATATGAGTTTAATGCTATAGTTTTCTAAATAAGAAAGATAAGATTTGAAATTTGAAGAGTTTAAAGTAGGACAAGCATTCAGATCACGTATTTGTATCAACAAGGATGAATTTGAAAAATATATATCATTTGCAAAGACAAAAAATATTTTGCATGAAAAACCTGAATTGGCGGCAAAAGAAGGGATTAAAGGTACTCTTTTGCCAGGCCGTGCTATAATAGCACGTGCTGAGGGCGAGATGACACTCCTAGATATATTCTACGGTAATATTATGTTGTTATATGGTATGGATGGAGATCCAAAATGGAATAACCGGCATACTAGGTTTTTAGATGAAGTTTATACAGGAGATGAACTCGAAGTAGAATATTCTATTTCAGATAAAAAAGGAGGAAATTCTGAAAGGTACGGTATATTATCAATTGATATTCAAATTAAACGAATAAGAGACAATAAGCTTGTCATAGTATCACACAGAAATCTCTACAGGATGAAAAAATGAATTGATAAGATACAATATAATCATATTGCGATATATAGATAGAAGCCTGATACGAGAAAAGGAAGAAGAAGAACAAGCACAAGGAACAATAAGGAAACACTTCAGAAATTTTTCTTGTTCTTGTACACACCATTAGTCATATGTGTGAAATTAAGTTTGTCTTTGTTGCTGGGCTTTTGTATTCTTCTTCTAAGAGTTAGTTAGTATTTGCACCAATATCCACAAGATTACTTCTATCTGTGTCCATAGGCTATCTGTGTAGACTCTACTATGGGAATGTGCATTTCTTACTTCTTTTGGATTATTCTATTGTGAAATGTATCTTTAATTAAAACACTAGTACAAAAAATGGGGATTAGATCTCTGTCATTCTTCTATCTTTTTTATCTTCCATGTTCGACAGTCGCAGTAGTTGAATTATATGTTCTTTGATGACCTGATATACCATATGCAACACTTTGTATTCCTATTATTAGGAGGTTAACACCTAATACGAATGTCAAAAGAAATACTCCTAATGCGGGGGATGCAAAGACCATAAAAGATACTGCCAAAGACAATATGCCTACACCTACAAGAAAGCCCTTTGACCATTTTGAACTATTCTTATCCGAGATGCCATGAATGATTCTCGCAATTCCTGTGAAAAGCAGGCCAAGAGCTAGTAAAGTAACTAACACACCTGTTGTAAATAGAGGAAATGCCAGAACTACAATTCCTAATAAGGCAGCTAAAGCACCTAGAGCAATATTTCCCAATCGAGACGACCTTGAATGTTTTGATAGTGTAATACCTGTAACTAACCTCTCAATTCCTACAACTACTAATGTAATAGACAGTAGGAAAGTTAGAGTTGCAATACCAACTCCAGGATTTACGATAACTGCAAGTGACAGTGCTATGGCAATACCTCCAAGTACAATTTGTGAGATTCGAATGCCTTTGGAAGATTTCATCGTTTCAGTTTTCAAAGTTATTCATTTGCAAAAAATTAGTGCAACTCCTTGATTATTAATATCATATATAAATATATAGATAATTATTGTCATATAAACCCTTGTAATATTTTACATCAAATTTTGTTAACCTAATGTCATTTTCTATTTTATCTTCTTTATTCTTTTATTATTCTCTGAACTTACATGTTGATGAATGGTACTAGGGATTCCCTTCTTTTGGATACCTCATCCGCTACCATTTGTATCCCTATTATTAGTAGAGCCATTGCTATGATTAGACCAGCAAATACAGCACCAAAAGCTGGTGAGGTCAATATCATAACAGATATTATAACTGCTAAAATTCCTACTCCTATAGTAAAACCTTAACCCAGCTATCACTATTGCTGCTGCCACAGGATAGACCATCGCATATCCGGCCAATATGATGATCAAGATTCCTAAGCCTATTGTAGCGAAACGAGCTTTGTGAGCTATAAATATTCCTGTTATTATCTTCTCAATATCTACGAAGAAAGCATTATAGATAGTAGAATAGCTAATGATATGTATGTCAGACCTGGCAATGCTAAAGCTATAATTGATAATATAATTTTAATGCGCCCTTACTACTCTTACTGCTACTAAAAAGAAAAAGATTAAAGAGAAACTTATACTTAGAAGAGAATGAGAGGAACGAAGAGAGTGTGAAAAAAGAATTTGAATAAAGAAATAATGAAAAGAATCAGAATTTCTACATTCATGATCTTGACTCTGTCGTTAGGGGTTCTCCTTATTTTTATAATTACTCAAGGATCACCTATACTTACAACAACAGCAAGTGCAACTACTAGTGCCACACAAGAACCTACCTCTTCTGCAGCAAATCAAACAAGAGAAGATACACAAATTGGACCATCGTCATCGAGGTTGGTTACTAATGCCACTAAAACTTCAGCAAATCAAACAGGAGAAGATATACAAACTGGCGATATCGATCTCTTAGATCTTGCAACACGAAAGCTAACAACTCCTGGAGTTCAATCAAATCCTGATGAAGCAATAGAAAAAGCAAAACAGCAATACAGATAAACTATAAAAGAAATAAATTTAATTTATCAATAAATTTAAATTGGAAAAGCCAGAAGTCTGAGGTAGTACAAATTCTGGAATATATACAAGAAGAGGATGAGTAATTTAAGTTCTACAGTTTTACAATTTAAAATTGAATATACTTATTTAATTTGTTCATCTCTGCAGCTAACTCATCAACCTTATTTTCTATTGTGTTCCATCTGATATTCTACTCCACATTGCTCTGAACAAAACTCATTAGAATTGCTGTCATCCTTAATATCGTCACCACAGTTTTTACAAAGCCTCTTATTATTCATAAAGTGAGATGGTCAATTTTATTATTACATCTTTCTATTCTACGTGTTAGGTTCTACATCATAAGGTATTGGCATGGAAAAAGAAGAGGGTAAAAACATTAACAAAGCATCCAAGAAGAAAAACAAAGCCAACATACGCAGAAAGAAAAATGACACTATACACAAAATATGCTTTATTCTTTGACCAAAAGAAGTGGAATTATTCCAGTATTGTATGGGCTATAAAAGAGTGCATGATCAATGTTGAAGTCAGAGTAAATTCATGCTAAGTTATAAGCAGCAGTTTGAATAAATCATAATCTCTTTTTAGTAAGCTTGAATAGTAGTTGAAGTTGCATATATTATAGTATATAATACAGCGTTGTTGGTTAGAATTGAGATTCTATATATGTAAAATATGTGGTGCAGTTTATTTGTGTGAGACAGGTATTGAAGGTCATATAGAAACGACAGCCCACTTGCAATTTAAAGAAATAATAAATTTGTGATAATGAATAGAGGGATTACAATAAGTAGAAAACACTAATTGTAAGATTTTTTCTTATCACAAATTACCAAGTAATAATATTAATCATAATAACCTTGGTGGAACGATCACCAGCACTTCTTCGCACAGTTCATTCGAGAAAATAAAGTGATATACAGGACGGCGGAGAGAAGAAGGTGTTAGGTGTACACTTGATTAATTACGCAAAAAGCTTCCATATTTTGAGGAGATCATTTGTGGCACAACATATTTACTTATCAAAAAGCTGATTTTAGATTCACAGTCATCATCATCAAATCCCATTCTTTTTCATCAAGTTGATATATGCTCCTGCCTCCGAGATAACCAGCAACCACATTAACCAATATGTGGATACGGCCATATTTGCCTATGATGTTTGAAACTAATTCGTCTACTTCCCTTTCCTTTGTTGTATCAGCTTTGATTAGCTATACTATTGCTGATTTGATTTCTGTTTTCACCTGGTCTATTTTGGATATTATAATCAAATAGTTATAGTATAGTATATTACCATAGCACAGTACCACCATCTATTACAATGGTATTACCTGTCGCAAAAGAAAAGCTATCACTTGCGATAGATGCAGCAATCTTAGCCACCTCTTCTGGTCTTCCCCATCTTTTCATAGGAGGTTCTTCGGCAGCCTTTTTTCTAGCCACTTCAGTCATTGAATCGTATGTTGCCATTGTTGCAATATTACCAAGAGCCATAGTATAAGATCTGATGCCATTGATACCATACTCCTTTGCAATACACTTTGTCAATGCTATATTTGCAGCTTTGGCGATAGTATATGGAGCACCCTCAGTATGTCCTGCAATTGCAGGTGTTGAAGAAATATTTATTATTACTCCTCCTTCTCCTCCTCCACCACCACTATTTTTATTTGTATTTTTTTGAATCATAGAAGAAATAACTGCCCTAGATACTCGTATAGAGCCTTGAACGTCAACTCCCATAATTTTTTGCAATTCTTCATTGGTAACTTCATGGAATCTCTTGTACCAAATATTACTATCAAAAGGGTAACCTGCATTATTTACTAGGATATCAATCCGTCCAAATTTAGACAATATTTGCTGCATGAATTTCTTTACACTAATATTACTTGACACATCAATTTCCGCAGCAAAGACTTTGTCGCTGCTTATCTGCTTTATTGCTCTTTCGGCCTGCTCATTTTTTCTGGAACAAACAATAGTGGTTGCACCGTTATTTTCTGCAAACTCCTTTGCTATTGCAAATCCTATCCCTCTAGTAGATCCAGTCACTACGGCAACCTTATCTTTTAGTAAGAATGACATTCTATTTCAGACCTTCCTTTATTTTCCTTCCAAACATTCTTTTTTATCATACTCCAAAAAGCTAAATAAAATAATGATATATATGCAATTGTGGGACCCACAAATTGTACCGAATGAAAGCATTTAATTGAGTGATTCAAAATTTATCATTATTACTTCACAAGTCAGTTTTCTGTGCCTATCGTAGCTTTTCTTAGTGTTGTAGAATTTTGATTAACTCTCTAGTTTGTAACAACCAGTAAAGAGATGGAGTTGGGATAAACAGAACCTATTTCTGTATTGGTACCCTGAAAAGGATCAAACACTAAACCAGATAATTATTGCTAAAGAACATATAAATAATAAAGTAGATCTTATTAACAGTAGCTTGCCTAAGAAGGCTAGATCTTTTAGAAAAAGCAATGTTTGTAACTATATTCCCATAAGATACGCTACACTAAACTTTCAAGTGTCAGAATCTGAAAATGATTTATGACTATTAGATATTATGTCTACCTTTAATTAGATAAATAATGACGGGGCATAATCCATATATCATGGTTTATTTTGCGGTTAATAATGCTGAGAAAAGTTACAGTCCAATCTCATTTAACGTTGTATTTTGAATAGCACTTGTAACGGCTATTGAATCTTTCGTCATAGTGATTAGAATGAAATATCTTGTCACCAATATGGCAGTGCTAACATCTACGGACATAACAGGAGAAGAATTTGAAAAATATCGTGATGGATGTTATGATTCTATTGTCTATCTCTAATGGAATCGGATAAAATTAACTGTCATGGTGATATAAGCATTTGAATCTAAAATTAAGAGTGTGGAAGCAGTTTCCTGTCTCCATCTGGGCTTAAACATTTTATCATTTCCAAAGATGGCTGAACTATAGTTTGACCTTATCTGCTTCATTTTATTGCACATTCATTTGTATTCGTTGTTGAATAACTTTCTGGCTCTAATGAAGAGACAGTAGGAAAATAGTGGTAATAATTAGTAGTGATGGCAATAATAGCTATTCTATAAGCTGGGTAGAGAAGCAGAGGAAGGAAGAGTAACTTTCAAAAACTAGATCTCTGAGATAACTCCAACCAGAACCGTTCTAATAGTGCTCTGGATGTTTTGCGTCCCTTCTACCATCTATAGCTGCTTTGCGTTTATGCCACCTATTGTTGTACCTGCAATAATATCAGGCTTTATGTTGTTATTTGAAGTGCTTTGAATACTCTATAACCAAATGCTACCAGTGAGCCACCGCCTTGAAGTACCAACACATTCTCAAGTCTATTGTTGTTGTCTTCCTACGATAACGATGGTCGTGATGATGGTGATGGTGGGAGCAGAGAAGCGTTGTTACTTATTGTCTTTGTTTATCAAAGTATTGGGTTTACTCTTTATTCCCCTTTTTTTCATTACTTATATTCAATTTTTTAAATTTTACCATTCGTATCTTTTTTGTATTTATTTATTAGTCTTTACTAATATGTTAAACACTTTTATTCTACATGATGATCATAGATCAATTGATCATAGAACCTAACAGATTTTATGTTTACAAACTCAAGCATCCCATATCTAGATAATTCTCTACCAAACCCACTATTCTTTATACCACCAAATGGAACTCTAGGATCTGAAACCACCATACTATTAACAGTAACAATTCCTGATTCTATCATTGCTGAGAATCTTTCTGCCTTCTCTAAATCCTGAGTCCATATGCTTGCTCCAAGACCAAATTTAGAATCATTTGCAATTCTTATGGCATCTTGATCGTCATTAGCCGTAATTATTGGTGCAACAGGTCCAAACACTTCTTCTTGTGCTATTTCCATCTCAGGCAGCACATTTTTAAGAATGGTTGGACGATAAAAATAACCTTTGTTGTTGGTTCTTTCTCCACCTGTAAGAAGCTCAGCTCCTTCCTTTATAGTTCTATTTACTATTCTTTCCATATTCTCTAGACTTTTAGAATTAACAACCGGTCCAATGTCTGTATCGTCTGAAAGAGGGTCTCCAACTTTTAGTTTTTCAGTCTTTTGTACAAACTTTTCAGTAAACTGGTCTGCAATATTCTTTACTACAATAAATCTCTTTGATGCTATGCAGCTCTGTCCACAATTGATAAAGCGTCCTTTGACTGCTCCTGTCGATGCTTTTTCAATATCTGCATCCTCGCACACTATGAAAGGATCACTTCCACCTAATTCAAGAACTGTCTTCTTTAGCTGTGATGTTGCCCTTTGCGCTACTTTAGCACCCACTGGAACACTTCCAGTAAAAGTTACTGCGCTAATTCCATCTGAATCTATAAGCGTTTCTGCAATGCTTGAATCTCCAATGAGTGTTTGGAAAACTCCTTGTGGTACTCCAGCCTTACTAAAGGTTTTCTCAATTTCAATTCCGCATTGCATTGTAGCGCTTGCTGGCTTCAATACAATGGTATTTCCAACCATCAATGAAGGGGCTGCAAACCTTAGTCCCTGCCAATAAGGAAAATTCCATGGCATTATACTACCTATTACTCCAAGTGGTTGAAATGTTATGATGCTTTTTCTTGCATCTGTATTAACGACTTCATCAGTAGCAAAAATTTTTCCATGATCTGCATAATATTCTATTGTCCATGCACATTTCTCTACCTCTGACCTAGCTTCTTTTATCGCTTTTCCCATCTCTTGTGTAGCAGTTTTGGCTAGATTTTCTTTGTTCTTCCTGAGTTCTTTAGCAAATGCATAAAGGAAATCTGCACGCTTATCAATGTCTTTCTTCCATTCAAAGAATGCATTTTTTGATTTCTTTACTGCACCTTTTATCTGATCTTCAGTCATTATATCATACTCGTTAAGACTCTCTTCTGTTGCAGGATTGATAGTTGTTAATTTGGCTCTGTTCAAGGATTTATTATTCCTCTCCCAAGAATTTTGCCATTCTTTAACATCGTTAATGCTTCGGTTGCCTGATTGAGTTTGAATCGGTTTGAGATAATTGGTCTTATCACTCCTCTCTTTGCCAATGAGACAAGCTGTACTAAGTCTGTTATGTTACCTGTGTATGATCCAATTAACTTATATGCCTTGGTTGGCATTGAAACTAAATTAAGTTTTAGTTCACCACCAAAGAGTCCAACCAGTACCAATTTCGCTCTTCTTCTGAGCAGCTGCATATCAGTCTCTACTGTTTTGGAAGCATTTACAAAATCAATTACTGCATCTGCTCCCATATTATCAGTTAACTCCATAATGGCTTTGATTGGATCTTCTTTTTTTGAATTGATGGTATTATCTGCGCCATTTTCCTTTGCTGCTTTTAATTTTTCATCATCTAGATCCATAGCAATTATTCTTGAACCAGTAATTGCCTTTGCTAGTTGTATAGCCATCAATCCTAATCCTCCTGCACCGACAACTACAACATTATCATCTGGTTTTAGATTAGCATTCTTCACCGCACCATAAGCTGTAAGAGCTGAACATGATAAGGGAGCACTAGAATCAGTATCCAACTCTTCACCTATTTTCACTAGGTACTTGTAACTTGGAACCAATACATAATCCGAATATCCTCCATCAGTATAGATGCCTAATGATCTCGGTTTATCACAGAGATTTTCTTCGCCTACTCTACATGCAGGACAAAGCCCTTCTCCAATCCAAGGGTAGACAAGAACTTTTTCATTCTTACTAAAACCTTCTGCTTGCTCACCCAGACTATCTATTACACCTGCAACTTCGTGTCCAGGAGTTAAAGGATATTTTACACCTCTGTCTGTAGTTTTTAAAAATACGCCTGCAGGACCCTGATATCCTCCTTCCCATAAGTGAATATCACTATGGCAAACACCAGATGACTGAACTTTGATAAGCACCTGCGAACCTGTAGGTTTAGGAGTTTTAAGTTCTTGTATTTCGAGAGGTTCATTTACCTGAGTAATTCTAGCAGCTCTCATAACAAACATTCACTATAGCTGGCTATTATATTAGACTTTATATTAGAGATTTATCGTTAAAAGTTAATTTTGTAGTTAACTATAATTTTTAAACCTAATCTGAAGCAGTAGAAGTTATTAAGAGAGTTGGTGGTAGCGATGATGATGATGGCATAGCCTTTCCCTCATCCACTGTATCCCATATACATACGGATACTAATAATGCGTCAGTTACTGTTTATGTTTATCTCTGCACAAATATCTCAACGAAGAGGATCTGGTACAACTTACCAGAACAATTCCTCCCTGATATACATTGTTTTGATGTAAATATGAATAAGGCGAATAGGACCAACATACCAATCATTAAGAATGTTTATGACAACAAACTCGCGATACAAGATTTATTATTACAAACCATACGTCAATAGCTCGAGAAAAAGAGGCTACATTGCGGTGGCTCTTCTTACCCTTGCAGATATAATTGTCCTGTTGTTATGTATAATCTCCCACCATTGGACATATATGCATTATTTAAATTTTCAATAAATTGATTCAGATAAGCGCTTAACTATTTGGCTCGGTGGAATTGAACCTTGCTGCCGAATTGAAATTGTTCTGAATATAAAAACATTTCATGACTCCGATAGTAAGGATTCTGTTTCAAAACTATAATTATTTGTGCAGCATATAGATCGCAGTCATAAAAGGGCAAAAGGTGAAGGATATCTAATTAGAGTATAACTCTAAAATTGAAAAGCATGGTGGAAAGTATTGGTTCCAAAGATGACTGTATCTCGCAACATATTCTGTCATGGTATAATATATTGTGATCTATAAGTGCATGCGCAACTGAAGCATTGTTAACTAGGCATAACAGGAGATCTATAATGAAAAGTTTTCCATTATCATTTTCATAAACTCCTTGTCAGGCATATTCATTCTTGCTTGTATTAAAGTAGCAGCGTCATCGCCTACGGTGTATCTCAGTTGTGGTTTTTCGGATGTTATGGCTTGTAGTATAACCTTTGCCACTTCTTCTGGTGGAGAAGATGATGGATTTTCCATCATTGATTTAAAATGGTTCTTTACCTTTCGCATCAGTGAACAATATGGTGATTTTGGGTCTAAATCTTTTTTTGTTGAAGTGCTTGAGTTTATAATGTTAGTTCTTATAAAACCGGGTTCAATTATAACTACTCTAATTCCAAATGGCTCTAGTTCATATGACATTGATTCACTTAGACCTTCTAATGCAAACTTTGTACTTTGATACGCAGACAAAACAGGAACACCTAAACGCCCTCCAACTGAACTTACATTTACTATTGTGCCACTGTTCCGCTTCCTCATGACAGGAAGAACTTGCTGTGTTACACGTATTACTCCAAAAAAGTTTGTTTCAAATTGTGATTTTATCTCTTCTAATGATATATTCTCAAGAGATCCAAAAAGTCCATATCCTGCGTTGTTTACCAATAGGTCGATTCTCTTCTTTTCTGCTACTATTTTATCGATAGCATCTTTGACAGATTTATCATCATTGACGTCGAGCTGAACAACTTGCAATGGTAATTTTTCAGTATTGGCTATTTCTGCTATGTTTTTTGATTTTTCAAGATTACGCATTGTAGCATAAGTATGAAATCCATTTCTTGCTAATGTTAAGGCTGTTTTAAATCCTATTCCACTTGAACTACCCGTTACAATAGCAACACCGGTGATTCCTCCATTTGGTTTATTATTATTATCATCGCTTTTAGGAGTCATAGTCAGTTTTATGATTCCAAGGATTTATCTATACTGCAAGCCTAGAAGCACATATCAGTCAGAAATTGTTATTATGGGTGTCAGTTATGTTACTACCTTAGAGATAATGCAAGCAAGCAAGCAAGCAACATCATCTACAATACTGCTTGATATACCATATAGTTAGCGTGTTCAGTGGAGTGTGAGACATATTTAACTGCATTTACGACTCAGCTTATACTAATATATCTAGTATATAATTCAGAATTATTTTTTTAAAGTGGATCTATTAATTGATATTTAAAAAAAGATTAATCGGAAAAACTCCACTTTACTAATGATTGGAATCTTAGCGGCTGTAGCGATGCTATCAGCAGGAGTAGCTGCAGTACCGACTACAATACACAAGCAAGCGCACAGGATACGAATCTCGATTTCGAACAAGAGCAAGAGAATAGATGTAGTGGCTCTGCGGAATGAAGTAATAAAGGCACAATAACATTTAATGTGCCAGCAGATGAGACATGAAGTAATAAAAATATCGTCAATTATTATTGCTGCAATCACTATTTTTTCTTTTTTGCTAAAGGGAATAAATTTAATTCAATAAAGCCAATGCAATATTAAGTAATTGGTATTGCTAGAGAAACTACTACTTCTGTTTTAATAAGTCAATTTGAAATATCACCTTTATCATTATGATAATTTTCTCACTCTTCTGTAGGCATCAATTTGATTCAGTAAATTTGGAAATGTAGATGATGACTGGGGCAACTATAGGTGGTAATAAAGGGACAAGATTGGCACGGGTTCGGTCTAAGGCAAGACAAGCTTAACTCTATTTTGCAACTTAAAAATTGTTGTTTAATATAACTTTGAAATATCTATGCATATAATTCATATGCAATAACGAATTTGTAAACGATCTGCTTATTACTATACTCTCGTTTCTACTAGTGAAGTATTTCAAATATGGTTGAAATAACTAAACGGGTACATATGATAGATGGATTCACCCATCCTTTTCCAGGCGGAAAAGTTGTTCCTTATATGTTTGTTGAAAATGCAGATGATTTAACATTGATTGATCCTTCGTTCCTTCCACAACTGCCAATACTAGAGGATTATATATCTGACGCAGGATGTGACATCAAGAACGTAAAGCGTATAATTCTAACTCACCTACATATTGATCATGCACAGTCTGCTAATGAGATAAGAAAGAGAACAGGTGCTAAGATTTATTCTCATTGGATTGAGGCAGGCTATTTAGCCCATAATCCACCATATAATGGTCCTCCAACCATCCAGGCAATAACAGACATATTTAAAAAGTCTGGACTTTCAAAAGAAGAATTAACAAAGAAAATTGGAAGCATAGAGTTAGAACCAATAATTGTAGATGAACAAGTATCAGATGGAAATATGATTGGAAGTCTAAAAGTCATTCATACTCCTGGGCATACGCCAGGACATATGTCACTTTATTATGAAGAAGATAGAATTCTCTTTGGAGCAGATGCCATTTATAAGCATGTATTTGGAGCAGAGGGTATGTATATTGCTCCTCCTATGGTATCAATAGATTCAGTAACAGCAACAGTTTCTGCACAGCGGCTTTCTAAGATTAAGTTTGATAAACTTTTGATGTCTCATCAAGACTCGCCTTTAGTTGAAAGGGCAAGAGAAACTGTAGAAAAGCTAGTCTCAGACACTCTCCAAAAACTAAACAAATAATACAAAAGAGGTATTATGTCTCTATTAATAATTAAAAGACCCTATATACATACATACAAATGTCTAGTTCTGTATGGCTATCCTGCTCGGAGGGATTTGAACCTTGTTGGTAAGTGAGTTAGCTTCACTATAACAACCTCACTAAAGAAGGTAATATTCATCAAATAGATAAATCAATTCAAAACAATAAAAATAAAATATATTGATATATTACTATTAGAATGGTGTTCTTCCTTGAGCGACAACAGACGCATAGACCAATCAGCAGTAAGTCTGAAACTCCATGTGAACTGAGAATAACACACGATCAGTGAATACCCTGCCTACGACACTATTAAATTCTTTGCGTCAATACCTCTACTTAAATAGGAGGCGAGGTAGTTCTCCCTTCAATGACGACGCTTATAGCAGGACTGCAGGATTCACTTCTCATGCTTGAATCTTCAAAAATGGGATGGAAGATTCATGAGTGTTTGAAAGGAACTCATCCACAAGGCATAGCAT
>JBKPPX010000263.1:0-4619 GCA_046733815.1 Thermoproteota archaeon
GTCCATATCCCTGCATGGAGTGTTAATAGTACTTTTGAACACATCAACATATATACATTCTTTGTCTCCTGTATCAAAGTCAAAAAAACTGTCACAGACTCAACTTTGAATGGTTTGGCTTCTTTGCAAACCAACATTATGTTCGTCAAATATTCTTGAATTCTTTAATTCTAAATTTTCGTAATCATAACTGTATATGTTAGTTACTATGAATCTTATAATAATATTATACTAAATATATCTATTAGAAAATCCAGCATTAATTTTTTGAAAACAACATATACTATTACTATAATACTTTATAAGAAATAATATGAACAACTCAAACTTACTAATGGTCGCAATCTTAGCGGTAGCAATGATGTTAGTAGGATTAGTTGTAGTATCTGTGCAACAAGCAAGTGCACAGGGTACAAGCTTCAGTTTCAACTCACAACTGACTAACAAATGTAGTGGTATTTTGGCCCTTATATATTGTGAGACAAGTGCAGTTACCTTTGGTGGACCTGTTACTGGTGGTGCAGGTGGAAGCTCATCAAGTGGACCTGGAGGTAGTGGTGGAACTGGTGCCTGTGGTGGAGCTGGTGGACCCGGTACTGGTGGTTCTCTCGGCGGCGGGACTGGCGGAGCCGGCGGCGGTACCTGTACAGGCTAGAAACACTAACTAAAAGACGTAAATCACCTCTACTTTTTTTCTTTTTTGTACAGCAATCGCAAAACCTTTTTTAGCAGAAATTGCTCTTATTGATCAAATATTAAAAACTGATTAGTATTTAAAATATTTAAAATATGACTATCCTCTTCTATTAATTTGATACGTAGGCACCAGTTCGATCTACAATGAAAAATATAGATGCTTGAACTTTCGAACATCTGAACCTGCCAAGTCCGGATGTGTTGGAGGTGAAATCTAACTTTTAGTTGTTAAATATTCAGAGTTAAAAGCTATTCAAATATACTATTTATTAATATAATCTATAGTACAACATCTGCTACTCTTGATAACTTGGAACACCTAAACATTTGATATCTCAAATCTCTTCCATTTTATATGCATATGGATGTTTGATTTTCAAAGTTGTTGTATACTCACTAGCTATTACAGCTGCAATATTTGATTCATTGTTTCATCGCTTTTGAGAGATAGAAAATAAAGAACATTGTTCATGGTTGATTTAATTCCCAACAATCTGCAGAATACCTTGAAGAGATGATTGAAGTATTAAAAAATAAAGGATATTTATTTTATTTTGCCGATATTCCAAACTTAGTCAATCTGAAATAGACTTACTATTGTCCATTGAGAATGTATAAAATATAATAACATCAATAATAATGATTGTCTTATTACAGGATAACCTATATTTTGTTATTATAACTATCCTTATTTAGCAATGAAAGAATTTCTTTTGCTCTATCTACATTTACAGTTCTTTCTTCCGCAATTTTATTGGCAACTATTTCGATTTGATTTCCTATGGCACCTGCTGCGACAGCAATATTTCTAGCATGCAATCTCATATGTCCCTTTTGGATACCCTCAGATGCTAGAGCTCTAATAGCTGCCAAATTTTGAGCAAGACCAGCAGCAGCTAATATAGTCGCAAGTTCTTTTGCAGTTTTAACTCCAAGAATTTTTAAGGCTATTTTGGCCATTGGATGGACTGAGGCGACTCCTCCGACTATTCCAATAGCCATTGGCAGTTCTATCTCACCTGCTAAATCGCCTTCCTCAGTTTTATACCAGTTAGTCATTGATCTATAGATTCCGTCTCTGGCAGCGTATGCGTGAGCTCCAGCCTCAATTGCACGAAAATCCTGCCCTGTAGCCAGTGCAACCGCATCAATGCCGTTCATTATACCTTTATTATGAGTCACAGCACGGTAGACGTCAGAATATGCAAAAGCATATGCATACAAGATTCGTTCCACAATATCTTGTCCTCCTAGCTCGTCCTTATCAAAAATTGCATTACATTTTACAAGCCTCTTTGTTGCATAATTTGAAATTATTTTTAATATAGCTTTGCCACCCGATAACTGTTCAACCATTGGAGCTATTGACTCGCACATCGTATTTACTATATTGGCACCCATTGCATCTTTAACATCAACTATTAGTTCTACAACAAGCATAACGCCTTTATTATTTTGACTTTTGTCTTGCACTTGTCTAACTTGCAGGTCTTTAACAACGGCGAATCTGCTCTTTGAGCTTGCCAAATTTAATATCTCTTTCTTATTAGATAAAATGTTTCTTTTTGCAGATTCTTCAGAAATAGGTAATGAAACTACCTGTACTTGACCTATCATAATTGATTCGTCTGCTTCTGCTATAAAACCTCCTTTGCTCTTTGCAATTTTTGCTGCTTTACTTGCAGCTGCAATTATGGAAGGTTCTTCTATAGCCATTGGTACAAGGTATTCTTTATCATTAATTACAAAGTTTGTTGCAATGCCAAGGGGAAGAGTAAATACACCTATTGCGTTTTCTATCATTGTATTAGCATTGTCAAAGCTAAAGGCTGATGAAGGATTGTGTAATATAGCAATATCCTGTGCAGACAAACCTGTTATTTCTTTTAAATAATGTAAACGTTCACTTTGATTCATCCTATAAAATTTTCTCACTGTCAAGTAGTCAAATAAATTGTATAAAATCATTAATAACTGTGACGTTGAAAGTGTACCTCAAAAAAGGAAAGTAACGCCTATTAAGATAGCAAGATACATATCATTACTTCATTATTAAAGTGTTATATCATTCGCAAGCAAAGCAATCTTGCAACTTGTCATGTGAAAGCTGATTAAGAAGCGATATAATAAAAATTTATGTAACAAACATATTTCGATAGTTATTTATGAGCGTTTTTGAATTGTACATTCTAAATTTCTGTTATAGACACTTTCTAGTTTCTTAAAAATCTCATAATTCTTATGCTATATCGGATCTATGCGTTTTGTAAGACTGTTTACAATCAACGTCAAGCGGAGAGAATTATCAATTATGCCAGACAAAGAACATTGTTAAAATAATGATCCTAAAAGACTAGTATACAAGTATTGGAAGTGCTTACGCACACTGAGTAAATTGCTATATGTATTATTAGGTTTACTATAATATTCTTCGAAGTTTTGATTCCTAGACATTAATAAGTAGTGATGAATTAACAGTATATATATACATGCCAAGAGGATCTCCAATAAGAATAATAGTATCAGTTTGTACAGTATTGTTTCTTTTAGCGTTAGTAATACCGCTTACTAAGTCGTGGGGTGATAATGTAATAGAGGCAGCCTGTTCTATTAGTGGTGATATTATTAGAACTGATGGTACCAATAGAGCTGATCTAATGCTTGGATGTAATACTCCAGATATTATGTATGGTAAATCTGGTAATGATGTATTGCAGGGTCGTTTAGAAAATGACAGGCTCTATGGTAATAGCGGAGATGATACTCTAGAAGGTGGTCTAGGAGGAGATGAACTCTATGCTGGAAGAGGAGATGATATTATCTTTGGAGGATTTGAAGATGACTTTCTAGTAGGTGGAAAAGGTAATGATGAACTCTACGCACAGGATGGAAATGATCTACTTAAGGGAGGAGATGGTGCAGATTATTTTGACTGTGGAGATGGTCTTGATGTAATAGTAGACTTTGATCCAAGTAAAGGTGATACTCATACAAACAACTGTGAAGATATAAGGGAACATCTCTAAAAATACAGCATAACATAACCTTTAGTACTGTGACGGCTCATTTCGATTTTAAAACTTTATGGATTATTCAATTGGTTAGCAGTAATATTATTAAAGATGACCTTTCTATTTATACAGATTTAAAATATTATTTCTTTCTGTTTATATTAACATACACATTAGAGCTTTTTGAACATGTAATCTGTTCTCCGCCTCATCCCATATTACTGATGCTTTTCCATCTATGACCTCTGAGGTAACTTCTTGTCCACGTTTTGCAGGAAGACAATGCATGAATATTACATCTCTTTTTGCAAGCTTTAAAAGATCTGAATTTACCTGATATCTTGGAAGAAAAGCCTCTTCCCGGGTACTCTTTTCTTGATCTTTTCCTATTGATAGGAATGTATCGGTTACTATAACGTCCGCATCTTTGACAGCCAGAAGGGGATCATCTGTGATGGTTATCTCGGCTCCAGTTCTTTGTTCTTCCTCTTTAGATAGTTTTATTATTTCTTCCAAAGGTTCATAACCATGGGGACAGGCTGCCGTCATATTGATACCTGTCTTTGCACAACCTAACAACAAGTCGTTACACACGTTATTGCCATCTCCTATCCATGCAAGATTTAATCCTTTCATTTTTTTCTTGTGTTCTTGAATTGTTTGCAGATCTGCAAGTATCTGGCAGGGGTGGAAAGTATCAGAAAGGCCGTTTATAACAGGAATAGAAGCATAGTCAGCTAATTTCTGTACATCTGCATGATCATAAACACGAGCGATAATACTATTGAGATATAGAGATAAGGTTCGACTAGTATCCTCGATAGATTCTCCACGGGATAACTGCATATCATTAGTACTGAGATATAGCGAGTTCCCACCAAGCTGAAATATTCCGGTCTCGAAACTTACTCT
>JBKPPX010000264.1:0-7314 GCA_046733815.1 Thermoproteota archaeon
AGATTGTGATGTATGTCTCGTGGGCTCGGAGATGTGTATAAGAGACAGGAACTTACTGATCTCACCGAAAATATAAAGCAGGCTCTTTTTGAAGAGTATAAAATCGTGTATGCCAACTAAATAAAAAGAAATTCTTTATAAAGAGCACAACGAGTTTTTATTATAAGAGAAGAAGTTATTTTCACGCATTCTCAAATGTAACAAATTAGGAATATGCATTTTTCATGATTGGAAAGTATTGGAAGTTGCTTCTTTTGGCTGCAAATTAGTGTTTCAAGATAAATATTTGTATTAAACAGGGTACTTGATTTGGATTTAAAATGGCATAACCTCGTTATCATTTTGAATATTAATAATAGATTACTTTGTCTTGCAAAGCAAACTATAATTTAATTAAGATCCTAAACAAATAATTGTTTGTTATGTCTACCAAGCGTGATAAGTCTTCCTCATCAGTCGAATGTCCATATTGTCAATCTAAGTTTAACGATAAGGCTGATCTATCAAAGCATATAGACAGAATGCATACTGAATCAGGTCTGTTAGAGGGAGATAGAAGAAGGTGGTAATTGTAATTTTTATCCAGGCCAATAGTATAACAACTTCCTTTCATATGAAGTAATGAAATTTGCACTTTAGTCCTACAATTCGTTCAATTACATACAGTAACAAGACTCACTTATGCATTGACTTGACTCCTTGCTTGTATTTCATTTATGTCTTATAATAGTCTACTAAACCTTTTAATGCACTATTCTAGTATAATATTTTCATATTAACTTCGTTTTAAAGATACATATTATAATCATTAATGTTCTTCATGTCAGGGCATACAGTCATGGCAGCAGCAATTGAAATTGGTCAGATTTTGCAGGATCTTGTAGTCATTATGGTAGTCGCAGGTGCCATGGCTATGATCTCATATCGATTCAAGCAACCAATGGTTGTTGGATATATTGGTGCAGGAATGATAATTGGGCCTCATACTCCGCCTTTTAGTCTTGTACTTAATCTTGACGCCCTGAATCTATTTGCAGAAATTGGGATAATATTGCTCTTGTTTGTAGTAGGAATGGAATTTCCAATAGAGAAATTGCGAAAAATAGGAAGAAAGGCATTTGTAATTGCCATGTCCGAGGCTCTTGGAACCTTTTCAGCTGGTTATCTTGTAGGACAGGTTGCTTTGAATTTTTCTTTCTTTGATAGTTTGTTTGTAGCATTAGCAATATCCGTCACAAGCACTGTCATTGTAATGAGAGTACTGGAAGAGCTGAACATGATAAAAGAAGAAGCTTCTGTGCTTATTTTAGGCGTTGCAATAATTGAAGATATAATAGTTATTTCTCTATTAGCTATTTTACAGTCAGTGGGATCTACTGGAGGACTGTCATTTGCAGATGTAGGAGTTTCTATTGGAATAACTGTAGCATTCATAGTTGGAGTGTTAGTGATTGGTTCAAAGACAATACCAAAGTTAGTAGACTATGTAAGCAGAACAAATCAGCATGATGTCTTGGTAGTTGTTATTTTAAGTGTAGCCTTTGGTCTATCCTATATAGCATATCAAATAGGAATATCAGTTGCAGCAGGCGCCTTTTTTGCAGGGGTCTTAATAGCAGAATCCAAATCACATGCTGTTTCAAGAGTCTTGGCAACTCCAATAAGAGATATGTTTGCAGCGTTATTCTTTGTATCTGTAGGAGCGTTAATGGATATTTCTCTTCTTCCACT
The DNA here is from genome assembly GCA_046733815.1 of Thermoproteota archaeon. Taxonomy (GTDB): domain Archaea; phylum Thermoproteota; class Nitrososphaeria; order Nitrososphaerales; family Nitrososphaeraceae; genus JAJNBK01. The sequence goes on from JBKPPX010000264.1 coordinate 1,732, forward strand.
ATTCATAGTACCCGCTTTAGTATTGATAGCAGTGTCCCTAATCGCAAAATTCTTGGCTGTATATCTAGCTGCCAAATATCAACGCTTCAGTAAATTAACTTCACTTAGAGCAGCAATTGGTTTGTCTTCTTCCGGTGGTGAGCTAGCACTTGTTGTTGCAAAAGGTGGTGTGGATGTAGGTGTTACAAGTTCTTTTCTGCTGCCAATGGTTGGTGCTATGACGATAATTACAACATTCATATCTCCATATATCATTAAATTTGGTTGGAAGTTTTCAGAGAGTGTTGTTAATAAACGCGAAAAGACTGAAGAATAACAAATAAAATAAAAAACATTCAAGTTCATAAACTTAGGAATAAATTTTCCCTTTATGGCTACAGTAAGTGATCTAATCAGTCAAATAGAGTACCATCATTATCGTATTTCTGCTCAACACATATTGTGAACCCCACATGTCCACAGTCGTCTGCATTACAACTTCTACATTTTGGTACTCCGTCATGTGTCTCAACTATTACATCATGACCAAGATCAGTATCATATAATATGATATACTTATTGTTAACAAATTCTTTTAAAATAATTGGATTATTATTTGTAGTAGTTTTTTTGTCTTCCGAACTCAACCATTGGATAAATGCATTGGTGCCTTGATCCAATGTATCACAATGTGTCCTCAGTTCAGGAGAACTGACTTTATTCCTCTTTGTATTTATTTCTCGCTTCTCGCTATCTTGTTTATCGAACAAATCTTATCTGATCTTTTCTCTAAAGCTGATCAAGCTTGCTATATCTAAGATCTGCAATCAGCAATATAAACATGCTTGATCTTACCCAATTTATGTTATAACCGTGTCAAAGTGCCTTCTCTGTCTATCACTGCTGCTGATAATAAGGTAAAAGTTCATCGCATTTTATTTGTATAAAAAGAAGAGGAATTAGTGAGGATGATATCGAAGTATAATAGAAGAAACAGCTGCAGCAGAGCTACACTAGTAGCAGCTGCAACCCAAGCAACCATCTAGCGGTGGTCTACAGAAAATTATTGTGCCTATGTAATACAACCAGTCACACCATTCTATTTATTCTTTTGAATTTGGGTGAAACTGAAGCTTGTATCTTGTGCACTTGCTTGCTATTATGTAATAGAAGTGCTACAACCAATATTGCTACAGTCTTACTATTGCTGCTGTCAGTCATTGCAATTATTAATATGAAAGCGGATTAATCTTCATATTATTTTGCAGTTTGTATTATTTTGATACATATTTTATATACCTAATGTATTGATGATTATAGTAAAAGAATTATGCAATATATTATACTCATATAAATTTATATTAGTATAAAGAAGCCTCTGAAATCGGTCGTGACAGAAGAAAACTTGTTTTAATAAAGATTTCTAAATAATATATTAAAGGAAGCCATACAACGATCAGAGATATGATTTAACTTTTATTCTCTCTTAATACAGTGATATGATGGTATGACTATACCTATTAATGAATATCGACTGCTTCTATTATAGTGTCTGCTTATATGAATAAAGAAAATAATGACAAAGAAAAAAGTAAATATTAATTTTGGTTGGTTAGTTATTTGTTTGTTCCTGCGGCACCTTGCTCATATTCACTACCAGCCTCATCCGCACCTGCAGTACCTTTGGTCATGCCACTTCTTCTTGCTTTTTCTCTTGCTTCATCAGAATTTGTTCCAGTCTGTCCTGACTCTGCAATCTTTTCTGTCATTTCTCTTTTTACTGCTGTAGGTTCATGTTCTTTTATTTTTGCTGGAGTCATTGGTTCTTTCTCTCTATAATCTGTTAATGGATCATCTTTTCTTCCCTTTTCTGTTCCAGGAAGACCTTCTTCAAATTGCCCTTCTTCGTTGGTGGTATCAGAAGAAGCACGATCTTTAGCACCCATTACTTTATCTTTAGCACCCATGACCTTATCTTTAACCTTATCTTTAATTTCGCTCATGATATTGTTAGTTGCACTCCATAGGTTATTAATTATAACAGTATAATAGAATGTGTATACAGAAAAAACTTATATAGAATAAATATCTATTTGAATAGTTAATACTCGAGTGCTAGAAATCGATCTATAAGAATATGTTCTTCTCAGTTGGTAAATTTCTAGAGTATAATAGGAGATATTCAAAAATACCGTGTATAATTAGCATTATTTGGATATGTCATTAATCTATTTTTAAACTGTCAAACAAAGTGTATTTTATCAGAACAAGCCTATTTGGATTACCGTTCTTTTTGATGTGCTTGTAGCTTCTAGCGATAGTGTCGATCTTTTAAAAGTTTGGATCATTGTAGTTGGCTCTCTCCCATTTATTTCTTTATTTCATTTTATTTATTCTCAATCAGTATCTACATTATAGGCAGTTGAAATCTTTATTGTTCGCTTGACTAGATGAGCGAGATATTTATTTCTCACTTAATTTGTGTTAATCATAATAGCATTATCCACTACTTAGCGTAGTTGAGCTCAAATTACTATTCTCAACGTATAAGAAAGGACATTATCATCTGTTGAATATAGGATACTGATCTATTATTACATGTTTCTAATCTCTGTCATTCTAGAAGGAAATGATTACAAAATAATCTGTATATAAGCCATAAATTATATGTTGAGAAAATAAAATATATGTCAAATGATGAACCTTACAGATGCAATGTGTGTGGTAATATGATTTTTAAGTCTAGAGAAGAACTAGATAAGCATAACAGAGAGAAGCATTAGACAACAACTCTGTGAGCTTAATTCTAAATTATATCTATGTTTGTATGATATGCTGGCTTATCTAACTCAGTCTTGAATATAAGATACCAAAGATATGTGAAATAACCTCTTTCTCAAAGATTCTTCCTTTTCCACGTCTTTGATATTGTTAAAGTGCACTTAGACTATCTATATCTGTATTGCAATATTGCAGCCTAGTCCTGCTCAAGCAGCTTATTATTGCCACCGTTATCAGTTGCTAATGTCAACTCCAAGCAAGTCGTTTTGCAACTTTATACTCAAATCTCTATTATCTTGGTTTTCATATTCACATACACCTATTCTATGAATCTAGCAGATCTGATAATGAAATTTCCTCCTAGCAATATTATGTATTAAGCTATGTCGTCAGGTGCTATTTCTTTAATTGAAAGAATGACAGATAGTAACTATCAGGATCTTCATTGAATTGCTCTACAATCTGAATTGCATAATGTACTAATAATTTATTTGATTTTTCTAATTTTGGCAAAGTTGTATTTTATTGCTTTTTATGTAGTCTGCAAATTTTGTTTACTTCATTATGAAAGCAAAATATTGTCAACTAATGAATAATGTAATAATTAAGTCCAGATATCATTACGTATAAGCGTAATTCAGTATAGAGACTGAATATTGATAATCAACCTATGGTGAATGTCATCTTATTTTTACCCTAATGATATAAACAATTCCTATAATATGAGATAACATACAATTACAAATAATGAAGAATATGCATGATCCTTAATTTGTATGCCATACAACAAGTTAAATTATGTTAGTTTTTATAAAAAGTGCAGTAAATGCAACTTACTAAGAAGCTTGAGATTCAATCGAAGAAGAAGATCGTTGAATTTCTTAATAACCAACCTGTTGGTAGGATAGCATCAACAGATGCCAATGGATATCCACAGGTTATACCTATGAATTTCGTCTTTGTGCAAGCAGATATTCCTGACATTAACTCACAACCAGTCATAAAATTAGACGCGATTTATATGCATTCACATCCTTTCGGTGAAAAACTCGAGAACATTAAAAGAAATGAAAAAGTAGGATTCGAAGTTGATCAGCATATCTGCTTTTTACCGTCATACTATTTCCATCTTACCGATGCATCACAAGCAGATACTCTTTATATAAGTATAGTCATTAAGGGAAACTCTTCAATTGTTGAAGATAACGAAGAAAAAGCAAGAGCACTGAACGCCCTAATGAAAAAGTATCAGAAGGAAGGAAGATATCAAATACTTCATCCAAAGATGTCATCTGTCCATGAAGTTACCGTGATTAAAATAGTCCCGAAAGAAATACACGGTAAATACAAGATAGGTCAGCATTGGGCTCCTGCTTACAGATTAAAAATGGCCAGAAACATTATTGAAAGGGAAGGAAAAGATAAAGCAAAAGAAATTCTTGATATTATGGGAGTAGAGATTACGCTAAATGGCAGCCTAAGGGTAAAAGAAGAACCATTAATGTGATTCCTAATTTTAATTTCTTAACACTGCTTTCCTATGAAATTATTGATGCTGTCCGCAGATCTGGAAAGCAAACATTATGTAACCAGCAACCTTACCTGAATATCTGTATGGATAAAAATTATTTGTATCTTTTGGCATTAACTCATACTTTAATGTTGCAGCATCTTCTTTAGATATTGGTAGTTTAAGCAGACGTTCATTCAAGATATTGTTCCATGGTATCTGAGAAACTGGATCTTTCTTAGCAACAAACATTGAAACCATTCTCTTTGGTTTCTTGCTATCAAGTAGCACAAAGTAGTCGTAGTCGGCTTTTTCGCCAAATGGATCAGACGTTGTATATGGGGCAATTTCAATATACGTTTTGAGATTGTCTCTAAGCGAATCTGCTAGTCCACCCATTATTGCTATATCACTTACAGTTAGTTTCTTAATTTCCTCAGATGTTGGCGGTTTTGCAGATGCTGCTGCTAACATGTATATAGTATACCCAATCAAGATAATATAACTTGTACCCTATCACAAACTATAGAATTTTTATATTGTTTTGCAGCTGACGTGAATGTTATAAGCTGTTGGAATTAATAAATAGTTGCAGATACTCAAAAAAATATTTTGCTAATGAGGATCGCTTTTTTAATTGAGCATTAGACATATTATTATATTCCTGACAATCTATTACAAAAAAAACATTAAATTGCAATACTTCTCAGGAAAAGTGCCGGGGTACCCAAGCTAGGTAAGTTATAGACCCTAAAAGGGGTCAGCCTCGAGATCAAATAATGATGTGACAGCTGATGTCCTTCTGGACTCGTGGGTTCGAGTCCCACCCCCGGCGTCACACTCTTGGGTTGTAATACCACCTTTTTCAACTAGAAGGTCATTTCAGGTTAATAGTGACGCAAAAATCTATCAAATTCACATCATCAATTCCTATTGTCACAAAGCTACCTATAGAGGATTATAATGCATTTCTTACACTAACCAAATTAGAATATGAACCTGGATTGATTAAAGAACAAAGTCCATCAGAACTATTACGATTTACAATACGTCGTCTGCTAATCCAACTTCGTAACAACCGAATATATCATTTACTTGAAGAACAAGAACAACAAAAGCAAGTTCAAAACAATCAGCAGTAGCCTCTTCATAGTCAAGTTATTCTACCGTCCATAACTTCTTCTTTCTCTTCGTCATCAGTTGGCTTTAATTTCTATATACTATTTTGAACAAACTTAATAGCATTAGTAATTATAATACTATTTACTTGTTATGAGAGCAATATAAGAAAAATTTGGCTTTTACGAGATATA
>JBKPPX010000265.1:0-1625 GCA_046733815.1 Thermoproteota archaeon
AGATGTGTATAAGAGACAGCCTGTAACGTTATCAATTTCTTCGGCAGGATGAACATGAAGGAATTCTCGAGCATCAGCGTCAATAATAACACAATGTCCTGCAGCAGCCATTAAGGGCTCCAAATTGCGAATTGGCTTTGCATTTGTATCCATAATTTCGAAAGTCATTTTGGTATCCCTACTAACACCAAGCTTCTCTGGCTGAAAATTCAAGCTGACTTGGTAGCTTTGTCCATAGGTGACGACTTCCCTTAGGAATGTCTTGTCGGATGTAATGTTAACTGGAGTGTGAACAGGCTGACCTTCAACATTAAAGGGATGGGCTGTCAGGATTTGTATTCCGCCTTTGGGTTTGACATCAATCCACATCTTGTATTTACTTGCTTTGGCAAATGTGTGAGTAATATGAAAAATACCAGTTTCTTTGTTCAGCTTTGGATGGATGTGAGCAAAATGTGACAGATCTTCTCTATTGACTATTATCAAGTGCATAAGTTTGTCATGTATAATATCAAACTGGTTGATTGGTTCTCCAACTTTTTGCTCAGTTACTATCAAGCTTAGATGAGTGGGTTTGCCTGCTTGTGGAGTTGGTGGATCAAATTGAACATTTACGTTATAATTTGTCATTGCATGCGTCATAGAAGAGATTGCAGCAGTTGATGTAGTAGTCGTTTTGGGTTGAGCAGAGTGATGGTGAGGATGCTCGCGCTCCCTTACAGAAGATTCTCTTTCATCTCTTGGCTCCTTATTTTGAATGTGTGTTTTATGTGGCGAGGAAGAAATTTCCTCAGCTTGAGAACTAGTCCTAGTCTCTTTTCTTGCGAGGTGTGGATGCTGCTTATCCTCTTCCATATTCCTTCCCTGCATCTCAAGTGACAAATGCGTTTCTGTGCAACATAACTGGCACGAATATTGCAACAATCTCCCTACTTGAAGAAAGAAAGTCCCGTTGAGTCTAAATTAAAAAAGGTATGAATCTTGTCAATGTAGTACCCAAATAAACCTTGCATTCTAGCCCTTTACTATACGGCGATTTTCTGGAACAGTGACATAGAAGTTTCCAAGGTTCTTGTTTTGAGAGGGTATCAGAAACCGTAGCAGGTTTGCACCTATTCCAAACAAAAAATCTTCTTATCTGGGACTATTCTGATGAATATAGATTCACCTAATCTAAGACTATGCTCCATACTGCGTTTTAGTACAATTGATCTCTGAAATGCTTTAACGACAACAGGATAATCATCATCATCTTCTATAGGCAATAGCTCTGCCTTACCCTGAAATTGGATGCACCTTGGCGGTATAGAGCTGAATAGATAATGTGGGAAGGGAACTACAAAAGAGACGTTGGGATTGTCACGTATGTTTCTTGCCTTCTTTAGTACAGGTCTTGTTATCAAATATAGGCAAAAAAACTGTTGCTTGCTTGGGGGCGCCATAGCATAAACCACTCCAACTGAATGCGGCTTACCTTCTAAAGTAACCGTGGTAAGAATTCCGAAGTTCTTCTTTCGTAACTGTTTTTCTACGTAATCAAATGTAAAAGGTGCGGGAAGGCTTGCCTCGATAATGCTCTTTTCCTTACTATTTAAAGTCCCTGAGTCTTTAGTCCCCCTCTGACT
>JBKPPX010000266.1:0-2144 GCA_046733815.1 Thermoproteota archaeon
GCTGTCAAAGATCCAAATTTTATAAAAAATATACAAGCCTTCATAGACAACTATAAAGCTGAATCAGCATACTTTACTCCTTCAAACGGAGATAGAAGTGCCAATTTCATTATAGATATGCCCTCTTCAGATATGATGCCCACCATTGCAGAACCATTCTTTCATATGGGTGGTAGGGTAGAGATGCAACCAGTAATGAACTTTGAAGAACTAAAGAAAGGCCTGAGTGCTGCAAGATAAGCAAGAAATTCTTTCTATTTTTCGACCATCAGAAAATCCAAAGTATCACTCTTTACGACAATAATGAACGATTTAATACCGTAACTAACTAGATTGATAAAAGTGGACCAGGTAGGATTTGAACCCACGACCTCAGCACCCGCTTTCTTAGGCAGATCTCTACCTTGGTAGGAGAAACGAGAGGATTGGCATACTTAACCCAGCTTACCAATGATCTTTCCAATCTCTTCTTCAGTAAATGCCCTCAATGTCGTAGTCCTAACATTGCCAAGACCACCAACTTTTAGTCCAAATTCCATTGCTGCCTCGTCGTTTGGAGCCTCCAAGATACATACTATATCATATTCGCCAAATGTCCAATACACTGTAAGTTTGCCACCAATCCTTTCTGCCTCTCTTTTTGCTGCGTCTGTACGTCTTGTAGTATCCTTAGCATTTCTTATCCCTTGATCTGTCCACCGAATTAACATGATATACTGCTGTGCCATTCTACTGAGAAAAGAAGCGCACTGCTGAACTTTAGTTTTTCGGTAACATCTTCAGTTGCCAACATTCTGTGAAAATTATTGAAAAACTATTGCTGCTTAATTTGTCCTCCATCAATCCAAAATGAGCTTTAATTCAATACCGTAGTTGTACAACAGGAAATAATGGACCGGGTGGGATTTGAACCCACGACCTCAGCAATGCCAGACGCTTAAATTGTATATATGAGATGAGAAGAAGGAAAGAACGTAGAAATTGCAAAAGCTCTAGAAGCTACTTTAGAGCGACGAGAAAAGACTTGATAATGTTTCCATATGAGGCTAGTGTATTGTTATCCATAACTGTTACTCATAATCATAGAACTTGGTTTAGAACACTTTTTTCCCCTCAATTGAGGGAGGACTCTTTTATCCCTTGTTTTCCATGGCAAGAGGCATGCAAAATGAAACGTTGAATAATAATAACAGTAGAAGAAAAATATCTCTGCCAAACAAAACCTATCTTACAACAATAATAGCAGCTACAATCTTCACACTAGCAATAATTCTTGCATCGACTACTACTCCTGCATCAGCCTCTGCAACTGGCAACAACACTACTACAACTACTACATCAGTAGGAGGGAGAGAGCAAGAAGCTGTAAGCAGTACGAATACTACAACTAACAATGCTTCAAATGCTCTTTTGGGTCGTCTTTTCTCATATCTTGATGAAGAGGAAGATGTAGGAGCAAACGTGAACCAAGTAAATCAAACATATATTGTAATCTCATATTCGGGCAACAGAATAATTCTGCCTCCAAACGGTACAGGTACCATAAACGCGACTGAGACAGCAAACGTCACAATCAATATTCAACCTAACGGACTTTCCTTTTATCAAGGTCATGCCGTTATAATGACTGAAGGTGATGCAGCAGCAGAAGGCGGCGAAAATGCAACTATCAGCTTCGTTTACCTCACTCGCACAAATCCTGATGGCTCAGGAAGTGGAACTGGTGTTACGTATTTTAGCACAAACTCTACGGGGCAGCTAGCATTCCTTGACAACCTGGTAGCAATAGGTCAAGTTGAATACTCTCCTAGCATCAACCGTTTTGCAGAGTGGGAATGGAAGGGTGGAACAGTTCCATTTGAGAACTTGATACCTCAACCATAGCTTTAAGGTTTGAGCTAATGCAAAAAAGAGATAGAATCATGCATTGCACCCAAGGTCATGGGGCGAGAATTTTTTTGAAAAACCTGCGACCCGTTCCTGTAGTTATATAACAGGAAAAGAAGTGGACCGGGTGGGATTTGAACCCACGACCTCAGCAATGCCAACCTTTTGAAGTATTTGACTGGACAAGAAAAGCAGATTAAACTACATATGCGCGACATAAAAGATGGACCATTAGAAATAACATGAGTACTAAAAGA
>JBKPPX010000267.1:0-10521 GCA_046733815.1 Thermoproteota archaeon
GTTATTACATCCTTAGAGGGAGTCTTATCTTTAAAATGTATCAACATATGGTGTAGATGCATCATCCTAGAGGGAACTTTAAATGCATCCACATACATATTGACCGAAGGAATAAAATCTTTGACATCATCTTGATGGTGAGGATCTTTATCCCACTCAATCGAGTCCCTTACCTCTTTTGAGTCTTCAAGGTCAGCCCATCTTCGAATAAGAGAAACATCGAACCTTCTGATTTCTTCGCCAAAATTCTCTATTAACGGCTGCATAATTCTTCCCATTCCAGAAACATTGCAGCTTCCTTGAATTACATACCTTCTGCCTAACGCCTTATCATAATTTACTCTTGAATTATGAATCATTTCGGCTACGGATCGGTCACCGTGCCTATCTTCACCACCTTGAAAAATAGCCATTTTTTCCATGGGCTCATATAGATTTTTCTTATTGTCGTATCCAGCACCTTCTTTAGCAGCGTCAATTATTAAGTCGCTTCCGGCAATAGCTTCATTCAAGGTGCCGGCAATATCATATTTTTTCTCTGTGAACTTTTTCATCATATTTTCAGGAACATAAACACCAAACCTGTTTTCTAAAGCTTCTCTGATTTTATCATCTGCTGTATACTTCGCTATTCCCACAAATTGAATCTCTTTGTCATGCGAAAGTGCTGAGGCAAGGCGACGGCCAATGTTGCCGTAACCGTTTACAAATATCTTAGCCAATGTGTATCCCTAAATGTAATTAAATAAAAAATATTTCCAACCTAATTTTAATATTTATAATAATCGAAGATTATAACTATGTAAGATGTTCTGTTGCATTATAGGTAAGCTATATATGTTCAATATAACAAGTCGTCATTCTTCTTTAGACCTCGTGATGAGAAAAGTTCTGTAACAAACAACTATATGTTGCATATTTTTATATATATAAAATCGGCCAAATAGTTGTTCCTTATTATACTAATTGCAAAGTATAAATTCCTACGAATCAGAATGATAAATAAAACGATGATAGTATCATATGAAAATTCTCATTATTGATAATTATGACTCTTTTGTATATAATCTGGCCCAAATTTTCGGTGAGCTAAAAGCTCAACCTACTGTAATCAGAAATGATAAAGTTACACTCAAATCTATCGAGAGAATGGATCCAGACGCTATAGTTATATCACCAGGACCAGGCCATCCTGCTGATCGAAAATATTTTGGAGTGTGTTCTGGTATAATAACCCATTTTGGCTCAAAGATTCCTATCCTTGGCGTATGCCTTGGTCATCAGGGAATAGTGGATGCTTTTGGCGGAAGAGTGACAAACGCTAAGATAGTTAGGCATGGAAAAACAAGTTACATCAAATATAAGTCCGATCGCCTATTTGAAAACATAGCTAATCCCTTTAAGGCTACTCGTTATCATTCGTTAGTGGCTGACTCAACAACTATTCCTAATTGTCTCAAAGAGACTGCTTGGGCACTCGACGATGGCGAAATAATGGGAGTTAGACATAGGCAATATCTGGTCGAAGGGGTGCAATTTCATCCAGAATCAGTGTTGACAAAAGAAGGAAAAAAAATACTTTTTAATTTTATTTCTATTGCTAAGAGATGACAAGTGATAATTTTGACATTCGGCCTGTGCTTAGAAAACTGGTTTCAAGGGCAAGCTTGTCTCAAGAAGAAGTTTATCAAACTGTCGGTTCCATTCTTGAAGGTAAACTTTCTGAAGCTGCTATTGCAGCTTTCCTAGTTGCCCTCTCCATGAAAGGCGAAAAGCCAGAAGAGATCAGAGCTGTTCTTCAAACAATAAGGCAACATGCAACAAAAATTTCACCCAAGATAACTGGTCCTCTAATTGATATCTGTGGCACAGGAGGAGATGCAATAAAATCATTTAATATAAGTACTGCCGCTGCGATAGTAGCTAGCGCAGCAGGTATCACGGTAGCAAAGCATGGAAATAGGTCGGTCTCAGGATTCTGCGGTAGTGCAGATTTTTTAGAATCTATTGGCTTTGATTTGCAATCGCCTCTTCAAAAAGTATGTACGGGTATAGAAAATTTTGGTATTGGTTTTCTATATGCTCCTAACTTTCATCCCGGTCTGCGAAAAGTTGCGCCGGCTAGGAACATAATAGGTATAAAGACGGTATTTAATATTGCCGGCCCTTTAAGTAATCCGTGTACTAATTTAACAGGACAAATTATAGGAGTTTACGGAACAGACTTATTGGAGCCTATTGGCCGCGCCATGCAGAATACTGGTTTGAATGATATAATGGTAGTTCATGCTCTTGATGGTCTTGATGAACTATCCAATACTTGCGAAAATGATATTTTATGGATTAATGATAATCAAATCAAGCGAATCAGACTTCATCCGACGATGCTGAATATGCATGTTGCAAAACAAAACCAGATAATGGTTAATTCTAAAGAACAATCACTTCGAGACACACTCCAGGTTTTATTAGGGGTAGCGACCCAGGAGAAAGAAGATATAGTTGTTTTAAATGCATCCGCTGCTCTAGTGGTTGGAAGAATTGCTAAGGATTTCCGGGAAGGAATTGACATTGCGAGATCATCGATAAAAGACGGAAAGGCGCAGCAAAAGTTACAGGAATTAATTAGATCCTGTGGAAACGAAGAAAGACTAGAATCAGCAATAAAGGAATTTGTACCGTAAAATTCTTCTTATAAAGCTGATATTTTTTATCTATTGCAACTTTTATTATTATTATTATTTTCTAAAGGATGATGATAGTTTGTTGGAAAAAAAATTTAAATTCATTCGGTTGTTGTCCTTCTTTCAAGATTAGACGTGTGTTTATATAATATCGTATATCAATTAGACATTGAAAATATATGATAACTTCTAATTGCATCTCATACTAATAATGTTTTCACAAATTTGCAGTATATACTTTTATTTAATAAACAACTCCATATAATAATAGAAACGATTCAAGTTGACCACTGCAGATCAAAATACAGCTTCTGAAATCGAAAACTTAGGATGGGATGATCTAGTTGCCTTAAAGCGTCAGTTATCTGGCCGAATAAAAGAATTAAGCGACAAAATCATTGATATCGAGAGAAACAAAATATGGTCAATAAATAATACTATACATCTAAATAAAAACAATCTCAATATGTTATTACAACGAACAAAACAGATCAGGTCAGAAGTTCAATCTAATAACTCTCAGCTATTTTCGGTAAGTGAAAAGATTTCACAATCAAAGAACTTCCTTAGTATGATGGAATCGAGAACACCTGCTGAAGGAGAAGCGCAGTTATTTCATTCACTAGATACATTACAAAAAACACTCAACGAAAAGCAGTACAAAAGTTCACGAGAAAAAAATGACATACTTTCTTTAGTAAAAGAGATCTCAATGAAAATTGAAGCGCTAAAGGCAATTCGGACCATTAAAGAGCAGATGGGAGAATTGGACAGAGAGTCAGAAAAAATTAGCATTTCTCTAAGATTACTTGATGAAGAACACAGAATATTACAATATAAAATTGAGGAAATTAAGAATACTATGGACCGTCTTTTTGATTTAAAACGTCAACTCCCTGCTGAGCGCGAAATCTATCTCAAAGAATACAATGAGGATCTTTTGAAATTAGAAAAAATCAATGGACGTCTTGATTATATGGCCAATATGAGGAAAAGACAAAGAGAAGAGTACGGCAATCTTCTTCCAAAAGACACCCTTTTCAAGCTCAAGGAAGAAGCTAAGAAAAAATTGGAGGCGGGTTCCAAGCTAAGTCTTGAGGAGTTAAAACTCTTGTTCGGTGATTAAGAAAACACGTTGCATCTTAGATTCTAAAATTCAAACAAATTATATATAATTCACTACTCTCTCTTCTACTAGCATCTGGCTTGCTGTAATATACAGTTTTAAAGTCTACCGCTAAATCATCTTTCAATTGTTTAAGCATTTGTCCTTCAAATACCTTGAAGATCGCGGAGCCACCTTTCCTTAACAGTTTTTCTACTACAGCCATGGCACTTCGTGTAAGAGAAATCTGTCTCGCATGATCGATATCCCAAATTCCAGAGACATTTGGTGAGAGATCAGACAAGATGATATCTGCAGGACCATTAAGAATTTTTTTAATTTGTTCAATAATCAAAGGATCCTCAATGCTGCCTCGCAGAATTGTTGCAAATTTTAAAGGATACACTTCTTTTTGATCGACACCAATTACCTTTCCCCTACTGCCAATTTCTTCTTCCAGAACCTGCAGCCATCCACCTGGTGCACAGCCAAGATCAACTACTTTATTACATGGTTTAAAGATATGATAGGAAATGTTTAATTGTTTTAGTTTATAGGCTGATCTACTTCTATATCCTTCACTTTTGGCAAGTTTGCGGTAATAATCTCTTCTAGCCTGAGAAAGCTTCATTTTTACTATTTTTTTGTAGCTCGTGCTTGACTACGTTTTGCCGGCAGTTTTGCTTGTCTAGATGATAGTTCTATATCTTGTTGTTGTTTAGTCTGCTGTCGATCAGCAGGTAATTGTGGCCGAGGTAAAGAGTCTATAGGCGATAGCAGCCAATCTTGAATCAGGTTACAATTGTTAGGACTAAAGGAACCATCCTCAGAACACATATGCTCTACTGGACACATAAGACAGGGTACTTTATCGATAGATTCGGTGTCGACAGGTATTTTGATCGGAAGAAGTTTATAAGTCCATCGACCTTTCTCGAGTATATTTTCTCGCTTAATAAGAGACTGCTTTTCGAGTCTCAATGCTAATCTAGAACCATCACGGCTAGTAATCGCAAGCTTTTTCCACAGACTTGACTGGAGAATACCGTCTTTGCCATTATGGGTAATAATTTTAAAAGTTTTCCCTGTAAGATCCTCAATTAGCTGTTCCATTATTTACCACATTTCCTCTTACTATATATGTTAATAGCAGAGAACTTGTAAATAATCCTTCCTTTACAAGCCCCGTTAGATTATCTTAACGCTAAATTGTATTCTCTATATACTATTAAAAAGGTTATTGTTTGATATCTCTTTCACTTTTACCAAATATTCTATCAAAATAATTTGACTGCTCCTTAGTAAGCTCATTGGCTTCACCTTCTTCAATACTGGCAAGATTCTTTGCAAGTTTCTTTTTATATTCTAATTGCATCTGACGTGCGATTTGAATCCTTTGGGCTTGTGGTGAACCTGCGCCATGCATTGACTCTGTAAGATATCCTACGGCGTTTCTGCCTAGAGTCATATTTTCGATTAGTCGCAATATTCTTGCTCTGTTTTCAGTTGAAACACCCTTTCTTCCCTTTAAATATTTTTCAAGTAACGGGCCTGTTACAGGATTTCTAAAGTCTTTTTCTGATGGCATAGTAACCATCAAACCACCGGCAATATCTTGGGCAAGCCTGCTAATCTCATAGGGGAATTTTGTTACATTATGTTTACAAACGTTCGATAACATATCATCATTTTGATAATTACCAGAGGAAGTTTTGTGTGCTTGATAAGAAGAAGCAATTCCTGCTGCAAATATTGTCTCGTTCAAATGAGTCATCTCTACCAATTTGTCTTTTATATGCGATGCATTTGCTACTCCATTGTAATCAGCAATTGCTGCAGCTGCTCCTATAAGTACATCTCCAAGACCTGTTTTACATACGTAACTTCTCCTATGATAACACGTAAATCTCTCTACTAGCATAGCAGCATATTCATATTCGCCCTGCATAAAAATTAACTCATTTGGTATAAACACGTTATCAAATATGATCATCGCCTCTTGCCCAGAAAACTTAGCGTTTCCTGCATCGAGATCACCTTCCTCCATACTTCTCGTATCACAGGATTGTCTGCCATAAATGTAAGTTATGCCTTCAGCATCAGCCGGCACAGCGCCGACAATGGCGTACTCACTGTCTGCTGCCTGAAGCCTCATT
This sequence comes from Thermoproteota archaeon, assembly GCA_046733815.1. Lineage (GTDB taxonomy): Archaea > Thermoproteota > Nitrososphaeria > Nitrososphaerales > Nitrososphaeraceae > JAJNBK01. Next base: position 5,946 of record JBKPPX010000267.1, read on the forward strand.
GTAGGCATAACCAAGATCCAATGAGAGTTAATACATCCAGTTTGATGTGCTTTTGCACCTGTAATGTATATACCTTTATCGTCTCTTTTTGATACGTGGACAAACATATCAGGATCTTCTTGCTGAGACGGAGATAGACTACGATCTCCTTTAACATCAGTCATCGCACCACCTATCATCAAGTTTTCTAGTTGAACTAATTTTATGAATTCGATTAAGCGTTTGTGATAAACAGTTCCATGTTTCGCATCGATTTCAAAGGTAGTAGAATATAATGAATTGAGAGCATCCATTCCTACGCAACGCTGGAAACAGGTGCCGGTCAACTGCCCTAGCTTTCTTTGCATTCTATTCTGGTTAACTAAGTCATCAGTGCTCTCGGTTATATGCGAAAATCTATTTACTCTCATGCCCGTTAAGGACGACTGAGCAGATGCAATTTCTATTTCCTCATTAGCAACATCGTATGTTTCTGCTACTGCATTTATAGAAGGCCGAATCATGGGATGGTCAACTGGTTCTTTAACTAGCTCACCAAATAGGTACACCTTCATCTTCCTACCTCTAAGGCTTTCAATATACTCTGCCCCGTTCCTAATAGGCATTATAATCTAATTGCGCCTTTGACGTATTTATATCTTATAGATATATTATTTAGTAATAGAATTTTATCTAAAAATGGGATAGTTACTTTTCTGTATCATTGAATGTACGAGAGACTGTCTTTGTCAAAATTTTTTATAACTTCAAACTGATTATAAAATGTACGGTTTGTGATATCCTTTAATTGTGGAAACAAACTTGATGGATCATTCTTGGCAAGTAATGTAGAAATATGTGATTCTCCGAACAAACTTCTGCACAGATCATATGTCATTTGACGTACGGCATTTTCATCTGTTATACCAAAACTATGTAGATATTCATGGACCAGCACCATGTAAAGATATGAATTATAGTCCTCTATGGTTTTTGAAGATTGTTTAATTATATCTAAAACAAATTTGTTTAATACTATAATGTTAGATCCCCAAATATGATATGCTCCCAAATTGCTGGGCATTATCTGTAAAGTTAGACTTAATCCAGCTCTATGGAGATCGAATTTCTTTAGTACAGTAGATTTCACCAGGTCAAACACATCGTTAAAGTCAACAGACTTAGCAATTTTGATTTGGTTGCGAATCTGCTCCTCCGACGGTATCAAGATAGATAATATTCTTATCAACGCACGTATAAATGCATAGAACCATGCCAAACACACATATTTATAATTCGATAGTTCAACGAATTATCTTTTTATTTTAAAAATTTGGCACTGTTTCTTATCATCGCATCCATATAATTTCATCTTTCATAACAGCAAACTTTTTTACACAAAGACTATGGCTACAACCGTGTAACTATGAATCATATAGATTTGTCTGCCTTGATCAGCAATTGTCCGGATTTTCCCCGAAAAGGTATTATGTTCAGGGATATTAATCCTCTTTTTCGCACTGACCATGCGTTGCATTATGTTTCAAACGAATTACATCGTAGGTTCAGTGATACTACAGTTGACCGTATTGCAGGTATAGAGTCCAGAGGTTTTGTTATAGCTACGGCCTTAGCATTAAACTTCAATAAAGGTTTGATAATGATCCGAAAGGCAGGTAAGCTACCTGGTCATACTATTAAGGAATCATATGATATCGAATATGGCAGCGCCGTAATGGAGATACAAAAAGATGCGATAAAACCTCGACAGAATGTTCTGATAGCAGATGATTTGGTTGCAACAGGAGGGTCAGCCATTGCTGCTGCACATCTTATCGAGGAATTAGGAGGCAACGTTTCAGGATTTGCATTCGTAATCGAACTAACTGGCCTTAAAGGAGCTAATAAGTTAAGGACTCTAGGCTATAATGTACATTCATTAGTGGTGTACAATTGACATCTAATAAATATAGTGCAGATATTGGTCTTATAGGAGGTACAGGCATCTACGATTCCGGAATCATTAGTGATAAAAAAGAAATAAAAGTCAATACACCTTATGGAGAACCATCTGATTCTATTACTATCGGCGAATTGGTTGGACGAACGGTTGCTTTTATTCCTCGACATGGAAAAAATCATCGTATTCCTCCTCACAGAATAAATAATCGCGCAAATATTTGGGCATTAAAGGAACTTGGAGTGACAAGAATTATTGCGCCTTCTGCAGTAGGAAGTTTACAGCAGGAATTCAAGCCCGGCGATATTGCTGTTCCGGATCAATTTATTGACTTTACAAAAACAAGGCAGTACACTTTTTATGATGGTGGACAGGTCTGTCACATCTCTTCTTCTGATCCATTCTGTAATGAATTAAAAAAACTAACAATAGATTGCGCTAATAATTTGAGCTATAAAATTCATGAGCACGTCACATATGTTTGTATAGAAGGACCAAGGTTCTCTACCAAGGCTGAATCTCATTTTTTTAGAAAAGTAATGAAAGCACATATAATTGGGATGACTCTGGTGCCAGAGTGTGTATTGGCAAGAGAAGCTGAGATTTGTTATGTCTCTATTACGACTGTCACAGACTATGATGCGTGGACAGACTCTCCGGTAAGTTCTGACAGGATAATAGAAACATTGCAAAAAAATATTGAAAAAACTCGGAAATTGATCTACCAGCTAATCCCTGCGATACCTAGTAAAAGCACACAATGTGCATGTGGAATAGCTCTTGAAGGAGCAGTGTTATAAGCTTCATTGATCGATTCTAAGGCCTTCGGGAAGTATAACGTCGCCTTCGATTAATTTGCGTTGTATCGTTAATTGCAATATATTAGGATCTATTCCCATTTTCCTTATCTTGCTAATGGTATTTTTTGCAATAGTAAGCGCGATATTATGACCACCAATTCTGCCGAATGCTACTGCAGTAAATCTAAACTTATTATTATTGATAAGAAAGTAGCCGGTTAGTTTACTGGCAATATTACTGCCTCTAGCGCTTTTAACAAAAATAGTTATTGGAATATTTTCATCATTTCGTAACTCTTCCATCATTTTGCATTCTCCTGCGCAGTAATTTCTATGCTTCGATTTATGTTATTCTCGACAAGAAAATTCCACCAGTCAGTGTCTATTATTCTATAATTTTTGACATCTACTTCAACTGTTGTTTCGTCATCAACATCGATAAATCTGAAAGGACCTTCTCTTATTATTTTTATTAATTTCCATTTATCCTTGCCGACCTTCTTCTTATTTATCGCAACAGCCCATTTTTTATCTTTATCAATTTTAGGCATACCTATATTATCAGCGATTTCTAAAATACCAAGCCTTTTCTCTTCGCAAAATAATTCCTTTGTTATCACGCTTCGCCATATATCAATTGCTCCTACTGTTTTACCTTTTTCATTAATATTAATAACTCCGAAATAGACAATCTTATCTTCGCTTACTGGCTCTGATGTGGTCATACCTATGCATTATTTCTGACAATACCTTATTTAGTTCTTGCACGATAGTAGCGTCCTTCTAATAATTTGCCTATATTGTCAACTTTTAGATTCTTCTTAAAAGCAATCTTGTCTTCCTGACATCTTTTTTTATATCTATTAGTTATAGCAAACATTGGATGTAATGATTCGTATTCCGTCGCGGTAACGTCAATGATCATTCCTTTATTAATAAGAGATTTGGCTATAGCCTTGACTTCTTGAGCAGAACAGCCTATGTGATTTGATATCTTTTCAATATCCATCCTACCTTTTTCTATAATTGAAAGAAATACTTTTACTTCTTTTGCCGAGATTTTTAGTTCGGAAACGAGCTCTTCTTCAATAGCTTCAATATCGACTGTCAAACACTAGGTTCGTTGTAGATATACATACTATTAAACAATGTTATTGATAATAACTAGACATTAAAACTATCTTATAAATTAATCTTCCTCAGCTGAAAACGACACATCCGCTCGTATACAGGAAATACTCAATTTGGCTCCGCTTAACTCTGTCGATATAGTTTAGCCTCAGCCTAGGCATAATACTTATTGTTATGTTATAGTATCTAATGGGAGATGGCTTCTGGTTTGGAATATATGAATATTGAGGGATTTGTTAATGCTGAAAAAATTTTCTTTGAACTAGCGAGCCAACAAAGATTATCGATAATTTTCAGCCTCTCACAAACAAAGTCCAAGCTCTCTGAACTATCCAAGGATCTCGGAATAACTATGCAAGAAGTACACAGAAACATTAACAGATTGCAAGAGGCAGGCTTGATAGAAAAAGATCCCAATGGAATTTTTTCATTAACTACCTTTGGAAATACAATAACCAAACAAATCCCTACCTTTGACTTTTTGTCCCAATATAAGGACTATTTTTCTGAACATACATTAGGGGAAATTCCAATGAAATTTGTGCAGCGGATAGGTGCCCTTAATGATTGTGAATTAGTAAGAGGGATAGTTGCAATTTTAGAATTATGGAAAGAGATTTACAGAGACTCTGAAAAATACATATTGGAAATAATTCCACAAGTGCCGCTTGATCTTATTGAACCTATACTAGTTAGTGTCAGGGAT
>JBKPPX010000268.1:0-20681 GCA_046733815.1 Thermoproteota archaeon
TCACTGTAGGTGGGTTAAATTCAATTCCCTATGTTTTCACAGTTGGGGGTATAGGTATTGCAGTTCTTGGAGGCTATTTACTTAGAAAATCAAAGAACTACCAAAATTTAAAAGATGAGATTCATTGAATAAGAAACAAAACCAATTGGACATCAATTTATCGAGAAACTTACTTCCAATCAAAATATCAAAGGAATTGCTAAATGATATCTTTAGTTCGGCTAAATCACAAAACAGCCCTATCTTATCTATTGTCATTGGAACCAAACCTGATTTTTATAAACAAGCACCAATTGTGGTGGAGGCAATGAAACAGAAAGTACCTGTATTTGTTATAGATACTGGTCAGCATTTTGACGACGTGTTAGGCTTTGGTATAAAAGAATTCAATCTAGAAGATACCGTTGGCTGCAATTTGCAAATTCGCGGGGATCTGATGGAAAAAGCGAGCGAACTTATTCTTAAATTCGGATCATTTGGAAGATATTGTGTAAATCAATTCGGAATTGATTCACAATTGCTTCCAGTGGTTCATGGAGATACTCTAGTTGCTGGTATCGCTCCTTTGGCTTGGGTTTTCGGTATGGGACAAAAGGTTGGACAGAATGAGGCGGGCTTGAGATCGATGAGTCCCGAGGTTATGAAACATCTAAAAATACATCAAGACCCCACTAAAAGTGTCGTTGAACAATTTATTGCTGATCAATTTCAAGGTAAATGGTTTCTAGCAAGGGAAGAACCATTTCCAGAACAAATTGATACCTGGATTTGTTCAGCAGGAACAAAATATTTTTTTGCACCAACACAGCTCAACAAAGATAATCTTGTCCGGGAAGGGTATCCTGAAGAACTAGTATATGTAGTAGGCAATTCAGTAGTAGATGCAATCGATATAAAACGTAAACAAAAATCTCCGGAAAGTGTATTCGACATTTATCCCCAATTAGAGAATGGTGAATGGATAAGAATGGATATTCATAGGCGCGAGAATCTTACCCATCATAGATTTACTTCTATCGTTAATGGACTTATCGATCTCGTAGAAAAGACAGAACACAAGGTTGTACTTGTGATGCTCAATGCTACTGCGTCTGCTTTGAAGGCATATAATTTAGAAGACAAGTTACATAATCTTTCTATAGATTTCCCTGAAAAGTTTGTTATTACTCCATTGTGGAGGGAGTATGCACATGTCATTGAATTTCTTGATAGCGGACACTGTTGGGCCGAGATGACTGATTCAGGCTCTATGCAGGAAGAGTTGCTATACTTTCCAGATGTGTTATCCTTGACCGTTAGATTAAATACAGATAGACCTGAAACAATATTTGAAGCAAAGAGTAATATCCTTATTCCACCTGTAAATCCAGCTTGGATAACCTCTATCGTTAGAGAAGCGTTTGACAAGAGTGAGGATTTGGGCTTAAATTTAAAAAACAAAACACCCATTTACGGAAAACCTGGTGACGTATCAAGGAATATTGTGAGCATTATCAAGAAAGAATTTGAAAATGGCAATGCAAACTTTTATCCTTGGCTACATGAGAGGATTAATCTCTGGAAAGAAAAGAATGGACTAGATTATCTATAGGACTATAGATAGTAAAATGGCCTGCTTGCTTCTCTTGTTAGTAAAATGCATTAATTAAAAATGATTATCATTAGATATACTGTTCTACAAAAAGATGTCATTCGTAGGCTCAAAATAAGGATCATTCAAATCAGAAATACCAAAGTAATACATCATCTCAAGACATAGAAAATGAGAGAGACGCAGGATGCTCCTATATCTTACCTAATTTTCTAACATACTTTTTGTATACCTCGAGGTAAGATTTCTTATCGCCTATATCAATAAATCCTGACGAACCTATTCTGAATCCTTTTATGATGCTCTTTTGTTCAAGCGCTTTCCTTACCGCATCGTCCATCCCAAATGCGCTCAATCGCGGAATGATGTCGAGGAAAGGCGGCTCAATAACATAGCATCCAATATTGATTAAACCTCTGACCTCCGGTTTTTCTCTCCAACTTGTAATTCTATCTTCTTTTCCGTTAACGTCTATAAAACCGTACTTTAGATTCGTTTTATAAGGTAACAACGCCATAGAAACTAATGCTTTAGATTCTTTGTGTTCATTTATCATCTTTTCAAGATCGAATTCGTAAATTGAATCTCCATACAAACATACAAAAGTCTCATCTAACAGCTTTTCTGCGCTTTTCAACTGTCCTGCTGTGGCTAGGGGTCTTTCTGACCTAGCGTATTGTATCTTGATTCCAAATCTAGCTCCATCCTCAAAATAGTCTTCTATTATCCTGTGTAGATAACTTACACAAATGACTATTTGATCTATTCCATTATTATCATGTTTTAGCCATTCAATTATGTGTTCAAGAAGCGGCTTATTTCCTATGGGCAACATAGGCTTAGGAATGAAAAAGGTATATGGTTGCAACCTGGTTCCTAGTCCGCCAGCAAGAATTACTGCTTTCATATATCAATCGTCATTTTTCTTGGCTACTATATAAGTTAGAATCATTACAGTTAATAATGCTTCAATATCTTTTTTATTTTATTTAAAACTTCCTTTGGCTCTTCTCCAAATACCATGATCATAGGCTCTTTACCAACGTCTCCTTTATGATAAATGATGTCAGCAATAGGATTCAACAATAGTGCAGCCTTGATACCCCAGAAAATTGTCCGACCTTCTCTTTTCTTCAAATATATGGGTTCATTAGTTCTTTGATATTCGCCAATTTCAAATAAACGTTTAGTAATTTTTAATAATTTTTTGTCGTATTTTATGTTCATAGCACATCTCATGGAGCGGTTGATGGTCATGTACGCCAGTACTGCAGAAGCAACGTGCCTCGATGCACCGAATTCTATATATGAAACAGCTTTAGCAATTTTATCAATTCTAACTATCCTGCCTTTTACTCCTGCAATATCCGAAATATCAACGGCATCTGGTAGAGCAAATGCTATATTAGATTGTGTTTCTGGTAGTAATTCTGCAATTCCATTCATTGCCTCGATTTCAAGAGTTGCACGTTGTAGCTCTTTTACTACATTAAATCTATTTGCATCTTCATATAAATTAGAAATGGGATTAGTTACTATGAGTCCTTTCCCCAATTTCAAGGCGTTTTCAATAGACCTATGGACATACTGATTTGCAATCTTACATGCGTCGATCAATTCGAAACCCTTTGCTAAGAGGGCTGTGATACAAGCTGAAAAGTTACATCCAGATCCATGAGATCCTCTTATCGCTATCCTCAGATTAGTTATCTTATATATGCGCTCATTGTTATGGAATAAAATATCTGTGACCTTGTCTAAACTTGAATGTCCTCCTTTTATTATAACATTCTTTACGCCAAGATCTTTTATTTTTCTTGCAGCTTTGATTGCATCTTCTTCAGATTTGATTTGTATGCCAGCTAACCTCTCTGCTTCCATCAGGTTTGGTGTGATTAGAGTTGCAACGGGAACCAATTTGGAAACAAATGACTCAAAAGCATTGTCTAATATTAATTTAGAACCACTGCCCGCTGCAAAAACTGGATCTAACACAATAGGAACTTTTGAGGACTTTAATGAAGCATGAATTGACTGAATTATTTCCTTTGTGTGTACCATCCCTATTTTTATTGAATCTGGAGGAATATCTGATACTACAGACTGAATTTGTTTTCTAATCATGTATTCTGGCAGCTCCAATATATTGGAAACCACCCGAGTATTTTGAGCAGTTATAGCGGTAATAACAGTACAACCATATACACCAAGAGCACAAAATGTCTTAAGATCAGCTTGGATACCTGCTCCCGCGCCCGAGTCGCTTCCTGCAATTGACAATGCTACTCTTGGCATAATAGAGATATAGAGATACATTCACGCCTATTCAGTTTATCGGACATAGGCAATGATACTGGTTGTCAGCTCTTTACAGAATGTTTATTCTAGACTCACTTCAAAGTCTATTTTTTACAGAAAAGATAGGCTATCTTGCAGATAGTCCGATGGATTCTTGGATTTATAGCAATTATAATGTTTAGTCATTAGAGGAAATTAATCCTACTATTATCAGTAATCGGATTTAAGAGGTAGAACAATGAAGTGAAGATTTCATATGCCAAGGATCTGTATGTCAATTATGTGATTTCAAATATGAATGACTATTGATGCTACGACAAGGAAAGAATAGGCCGGAAAAAGTCAAATACAATTATTAAAAACGTAGGAAAATGGAACCAACATTGGCTGAAGAATTACGACTAATATTCATATTCTGTTTTTTTACTAAATGTCTTATCAGTTGATTTAAGGTTATTGTTATTATAATGATATAAGCTAATGATTATTCTGGATATTATCTTTAAATAAGATATTTTCTAAATCCCTCTTGAAGCTCAAGAGTAGCATCTAGAATTTCTCAAAACGATTAAAAGGATCACAACATGAATAGCTAAACAATAATGCGGATAGTAGCGATAGGAAGTCGGGTATTTGTTACTAGTTTTCAACTCGCGGGCGTACAAGGTATTAATGCTGATTCTTCATCAGAGGCACTAACATTAATTAACAAAATAGGTGGCAACAACGATGTTGGCCTTATATTATTAAGTGATAATTTAGGAAAAGAGATTAGAAGTCAACTTACAGATATAAGAGCAAAAAAACCTATTCCTTTAATATTTGAACTCCCTTCTTCTGGCAGTACAAAAGAAAAGGTAGATTATAGAGCACTATTAAAACAAATTCTTGGTGTTTAAGATTCTTCTTATTAATTATCACTTATGAATGCTGAAGGCCTTGTAATAGGTTGAGTACCACAAAATAGGATCGAAGGCATGTAAGAAAAATCTTTGAGCTTTGCTATTGTAGCTATCTTAATAGATTTATTTATTTTATCGTATGTGCCATATAAAATTCATTTACTATTAGAAAACTTTTCCAGTTTACTAATTCAGATTGATGAATATAAAGAACATAACAAGCGCTAACCTAGTAGTAGTATAAATAGAGCGATTACTCCTAAAGAAGCAAGCAAAAATATTGTAGCCTTCCACATTCCGGCACTTGCATTTTCACTGATATCCCACATACCGCCTCCGACGCTACTACGACTATATTTTCGCTTGATTTCTTTGTAACTATAGATGTGATCAAAATCTGCGGACGGTGTCCATTGTCTTTTCTCGAAACTTCCATAAGGCTTATAGTATGAGTTATTGTCGTAGGTTTTTCTTGATATCTCGTCCGAGAGGACCTCATATGCCTCAACTATCTGCATAAATTTTTTTTTTGATTCTTCGGAATTTTTATTTTTGTCAGGATGATACCTTAGTGCTAATCTACGAAAGGATTGTTTTATTTCTGCTTGGGTAGCAGTTTTTTTTATTCCCAATATATCGTAGTATGTGGAAGACACTTTTTGTATTAACATAGGTACGTAAATATTTATTTTTAAATCTACCTTTAATAATGTTATAATAAATAGAGAGAGATACCTAACGATCAAACCAATGAATTCTATCAAAGCAATGGAATTAGAAATCGGCTATCAAGTTCAAGAACTGCCCAATTTGATTCGACCAAATAAAATTCATCCTGAATGTTGTTTATTCATTGGATCAGGTGATTCTTTTGTTGCGGGCTTAGTCGCTCAACATGTTTCTAAACGAAGAACAATAAGTTGTAATCCAGTAGAATTTCTCCTAAATCCCTGCATTGCAGATAAGCGGCAAATGTATATCATATCTGTCTCAGGACGAACAAGTGCAAATATATTGTGTGCAATAGTTGCCAGAAAGCATAAAATAAGAACAACAGCAATAACCGCCAAATCAGAAAGTGTTCTTGCGAAACATTGTAACAACTATATCAAACTTAATTACAAGTCTACAGGCTCCCTAACATCAGGAACTATAAGTTTTACGTCAAGCATGTTGAGCTGTCTTTCTTTACTAACCGATGTGACAGATCTTGGCAACATAGATTGCATTTATCAAGAAGCAAATATTCAGGCTGAGAACTTGTTAACAAAGCACTCCATAAATACATCGTCTTTTATATTTCTTGGCGATGGCATCTTATTTCCCATCGGAATGTATGGTGCATTAAAGGTCAACGAGATTTTTGGTTCCAAATCTTATGCCTATACAATTGAAGAATTTTGTCATTCTCCTATATTTAGCATCAAACCAGGAGACAATATAATAATATTTGACAACTTTGGATATAACAAGAAGAATGCTAGCTTCTTATATAATAGACTCAATCACATTAATTATTCTACAATATATGTAGATCTTAGCAACCTTAGTCAGATAGAAGCAGTATTAAAGTCCATTTTTCTAATACAAATGTTATTGCTCAAAATTGCAAAAAGAGATGGATTAAAAGAGTGTTTTTTCTTGCGTAATAAAGAACTCCTTGATCTCAGCTCAGATCTTATTTATAGGCGATCTTTGTAATGTCTTGACAAACTGTAAAATAAGAAGCCTCAGAACAGAAATTTTTTAGTTGTCAAAACAAAATTCACCTTCGTTTTCTTAATCAACCTATCTCTCTATCTCACGTGCCATATAAAATAAAATAGCATCTTGATCTATTTCATGAAATCTATCTCATATCTGACAGATCATATTCTTCGCTAGGAAATCCTGTCGGCGCCAAAGGTTTTCTTCCCATGAAACCTTCCTGCTTTGAATGCCAAAACTTGATTTCTGGCTCTCCAGCTTTCCAGCATAGCCATACTTCCTCGTTAAATCTCATCGAGGGAAAATCCAATAATCCTTCATCAACGCTCTTTACTGTTACTCCAGTATTTTCCAGTTCTTCTATCGCTTTGTAAAGATTAGAGACAGCAATATTTAGAGTTTGTTTCTTTTTAATAAATGGCTCAAATGATGAATCTGACTCAACTAACCTCTGCAATTCCTGTTGCAATACAATGATTTTATCCTTTTGCATTAAAATAGTATTGAAACGGCGTTTAATGTCTGGCAGAACCTTGTTTGCATCTGCTGGTGTAAACAACGTAAACATGGGATACAAGTATTCTAATATATAATTTATATATTGCCTCGAGATTGAGAATTAATGCTTTTTATGTTTTCTTTTTTTCTGATCGTGGCTTTTCTGTCCACTTTTGCAAGCAGACGGTAGGGTAACATTGACTCTATCAAAGTCGCCTAGCCCGTGAGGATAGCTCTCCCATGTGTTTGACTTTCCGAATAGATTATCTAATTTTGCAGAGGCGGTCAAAGAGAATTTATTTAATACAAGATGTAATGCCTCATGACTAATCAAAGAAGAGGCGATCTCCGCGATTCGCCCCTGGTTATGATATTCCTGCCATGAGCTGTAATTTGCTATAAATGCCCGAGATCTTCCGTAATAGGTTACGAACATTAAACCCCTTTTTCCTACCATACCTTTGAGCCTCAGATCCGCGACCATTTATATCACTAAAGAACAACATTATAACCTATGTCTGAAAGATTAAGATTATCATAAAAAGATTAGTCAAATTCACAGCATTCTAATAGAGAAATTTCTCTAATATAAGCCAAACTTGAAATTATTGCTTAATCTTCTTAGAAAAACAGATTTTTTATTTATCTATTAAAACGACAAATGCAAATAAGCTAAAACTGAATATCTTTGACGAATATTTATTAAAAATATTTCATTCTCATGATTTAAGTAATATATAAAGTGGAGTTGAAGGAGTTACTTCAAATTTATTAATAACCCAATTCTATCTTCACCAAGCAAAACTATTTGTTTGAATAGACTCATATCACTATCTCATTTATCTATAATTATCTTCTATTCAGAAGGACACCTGTATATAGTATCAGACTAAAAAAATCCCTATAATATTAAATATATAAGAATCCACGATAATTTGATAGCAAAAGAGCCCAGCAATTGGTCAATTTGGAAGGTTGATGATATGACACCTTTATTTTCTGCTGCCATATGCTTGTATACTCACTCAACGACAATCGTAATTTCAGTTTATAATTCTTAAAGAGGTCGACATAAGGATTTAATATATTTTTTATTAACAATCAATATTGGCAATCATTACTAACCGACTGTCATTAGAAGATAAACATAGGAATTATAAATCATTAAATCACGCGCTCTCTGCCTTAGAGTCAGCAGTCAACTCCGTACAGCCTCAATTTCTTATAAGGAGAGCCTTAAAACTGAATTGTTCAAAGCTATTAATAACCGATATTCGAGGTAATAGGCAGGAATTTGATATAGATGGTTTTAAATCTATTTTTGTAGTCGGAGCCGGCAAGGCAACGGCTAAAATGTCAAGAGCTGTTTCTCACATTTTAAAAGGAAAAATTACTAGCGGAGCAATAAATGTTCCCTATGGTAACAAAATTAGTCTTGATTGCATATACGTAAGCGAAGCCAACCATCCTATACCTGACGAAGCTGGTGTTGAAGGTACAAAAAAAATCATAGATATACTGAAAAATACTCAGGAATCTGATTTAGTCTTCGTGCTAATTTCTGGAGGAGGATCTGCACTCATGCCATTTCCTGTAGGTAGTCTCAAACTAAAGGAAAAGAAAAAAATTACACTAAAACTCTTGGCTTCTGGAGCCTCTATTGACGAGATTAATACAGTCCGTAAACATTTATCATTGATTAAAGGTGGACAATTAGTGAGATTCGTAAAAAGAGGCTGTACTATAGTTTCCTTGATCTTATCAGACGTGATAGGAGACAAAATGGAGACTATTGCCTCTGGTCCGACTGTGCCTGATGTTTCAAGCTTTAAGGATGCTGCAACCATATTACAAAAATATCATATATTTGAAAATAAATCGCTAGAGAAATCATCGCTTTCTTTAATAATCAAGAATGGTCTTAAAGGATATATTGCTGATACTCCAAAACCTGGAAATCCTATCTTCGATAAAGTATACAATATTTTGATAGGTAACAATAGTATAGCTTGCAATAAAGCTGTTCAAACCCTAAGAAAAAAAAGCATACAAGCAATGTATCTTGGCTCCTCTTTCGATGGTCAGGCAATAGATTTTGGAAAGATGCTTGGAAAATTGTCCAACGATTTAGCCATTTCATCACTTCCAATTGCTTTTGTATTAGGAGGAGAAACAACCGTCAAATTAAATAAGAGAAGAGCGAATGGGACAGGAGGAAGAAATCAAGAAGCAATTTTGTCAGCTGCAGCTAAGTGCAAGTTTCAGCGTAGAGATGATATTACAGTAGTCTGTATGGGAACAGACGGTATAGATGGTAATTCAGTTGCAGCGGGGGCTTTTTTGACCCCAAAAAGCATCCATTTAATTCAAAAAAAGAATATAAATATAAAAAATTATCTCGAAAGCCATAATAGCTTCAATGCTTTGAAAAAAATAGGTTCACTGTTATTTACGGGGAACACCGGGACTAACGTAAATGATATTGCAATCATTTGCCTAATGAGTAGGCGTAGTCGATAGACGATTATGCATGACTTCCGTGGTACTTTAACGAATATCATAAAATTAGTTTATTCCAATAAGGCAACTCTATTCTCTGCTTCACCACACAGCTCCTTTAGAATAAATAAGCTTCGCTGATGAATGTCTAGTGTATGCCAAATTTATATATTGTTATTATAATTGATCTTTTCAGCATTTATGTAGGTGGTTTCCTCATCTCTATGTAATATGCTTACAAGTATTGATACAATTCTGATAGCAATCATGTTTTTTATGGAATGTATAGACAAGAGCTTTTTATTATTAAACTACATTTTCTGTGTGTCCGTGTGAGATTATCTGTGTTGCATACCTTTTGACATGTATCAATACCCACGTAATTAATAATAGCATTAATTATTATATCTAAATGGTTTGAATTTTAGATTACGGGTAAACAAATTTAATTCTCTCAGTTGTTCGTTGGAGGTCTCGCAAACATGTTGGCTGCATTTGTATGATAAGATACTACTAATCGAGGATCTTTTTGTCTGCCAGTAAGTATACCAACAACGATGTCATCTTTATTGATTATACCTTCATTACGAAGCTTGCGGACGCCTGCAGGAACAGCACCAGACGCCATCTCACAATCAAAACCATTCAATCCAACAACTGACATTCCGTCACTCATTTCTTTATCACTAACTTGTATAACCACTCCGTTGGTGAAGTCGATGGCTCGTAATGCCTTCACAATATTGGCGGGCTTTCCGATCTGAATTGCGGTAGCCTGAGTTTTTGGAAGAGCGCCTTCTCCATATTTTACAGCATAATACCTTTCAATCATATCCAAATCTGGTTTTCCGTTATTCCAACTAACCTTCTTGTTTTCAAAGGTACCATTTATCAACTCATAGAATGCGTTTGCACCTTCAGAATTTACTACTGCTATACGAGGAATTTTTTTGATCCAACCCCATGTATATAATTCCACGAAGGCCTTACCACAACTAGAGGTATTGCCAAGGGCTCCGCCAGGATAAACAATCCAATCTGGAGGATTCCAATTCAAATATTCCATCACTCTATAAACAATCGTCTTTTGTCCTTCTAGACGAAAAGGATTGACAGAATTGACTGTATACCCTGAAAATTCTTTTGCGTTTTTTAAAGATGCAGACAATGCGTCATCGAAATTGCCATCGACTTGTATTACCTGAGCTCCAAATTGAAATGCCTGACTCAATTTTCCTGGCGCAACTTCTCCCTTTGGAATATAAACATCACATTCCATATCCTCATTTGCTGCATACATGGCCGCAGAGGCAGACGTATTTCCAGTAGAAGCACAAATCAATTTCTTGACTTTTAACATTTTGGCATGAGTAACCGCTGTGGACATACCATTATCTTTGAAAGATCCGCTGGGATTATATCCCTCTGGTTGCAAAAGAAAGGAACTGTGCTTCATATCTACATAATCAGCTACTTTACTCATTTGATAAGGTCTTGATAACCTTCCTTCTGCACCATCCAGGGAAACAAGGACGGCTGCACATTGATCCAAATCCTCTGTATCTATTCCAGAAAAATTTATCAAGTCGCGAAAACGCCAAACTCCACTTTCGTTATAGATATTCCCTCCATGGTTTCTTCGTTCGTAAAAGATATCAATAAGGTTCTTTGAAGGATGGTCACGATATATTATATCAAGAAGAGAGCCACAAGTACATCTATAAATATCAGTGTTGATCTCATAAGTAAAACCACAGGATAAATTGACACATTTTTTGATAACCTGGGTTTGCATGTATAAAATTCATATAATTGTTATTTAGACCTTTTTATATTCAGCTGCTATAATCAACGATCCAATTGATAGCTAGCCGCCGTATCTTATTCAATTTTTAGTAGCCGTGCTGTAGCACTAAAAAGACTATGCCGTTAAAGGTGTACTTCAAATACAGAGCTTGTTAACCAAACATTTCTAAATCACGTTTGCAGTTACTTTCTTTGTGAAGCTTTCTCAAACATCTTTAGTACTTGTTGTATTACTCCATCCATGTCGTCCTCCTTAACTTCTGGAGATAATGCATGTTTTAAAAGATTGTTTACTGTTGTGGATATTTCCAAACTAACTTCATCAAAACTGTCCATATCACTGTAGCTTTGCTGGTATAACGTTTTTAGTCTCATGGCATACATTTGAGTCTGCTCATTCATAGTCACATTATAAGTATGATTGTTGACTTTGATCTTCTCTTTTATCATTCTGATTTCTAGTTGTATGAGATATTTAAAAAAGTTCCCACGGGACAATGTAATTCGTTAGAGAATTAAGTAATAGTATCAATGCCACTTTCTTAGATAGAAAATTTGAATACAATTAATTAACATTAATGTGTATCTATTAGATTTTCAAATTACAAGAATCACAATTAACCATGGCTTATTTCTAAACTCGAAATCTGAAACATTTAGAGACTTCTGCTGTCTAAATACAAAAGATATTTGAAAAATTAACGATCCGTGACTATATATCTGGTGCACATAACCAAAACAACTTACGCACTATTCTTATCAATTCTTGTCTTCTAATAGAGCCGGATTCTGGCTTTGGATTGGAGAATTTCTACACTATCTATATCCTGACGATTAAAAGCCTTACAATACCGTATAAAAGAGGAAAATAAATTAATTTCGTAAAATAAAAATAATAGATTTTTAAAAGGATCCCATATAATTATAATTGAGATACATTGTTTAATGGGCTGGCTCTAAACGATAAATACTTTAATTTTATCTCCATAGAAGCTACCTGTCAGTATATCGCTATTCTGTATTATTCGTTTACTAATGTATTGGTAAATTAGTGTAGAGAAAATCTATTTTCTTATGTTGCTGTATAGACCATTTTTGTTAAATCTTTATTCAGATTACATTGGTGTTCCTAAAATGAAAATAAAACAAAAATATGTTATCATAGATATTATAAAATAATTGCTCAACAATGATTGTAGTCGGCTGAAGTCTGAATTATGTGAGAGCATAAAGAGAAACTACTCCAATGCACTATTACTATCAGGAGGATTAGATAGCAGTATCCTTGCAAGTATGGTAAAGCCGACATTCACCTGGACAATCGGTTTCGGAAAAGATTCTTCGGATCTAAGCTTTGCTAGGCGAGTGGCAACAAAATATAGCAAAAATCATACAGAAATAAATTTAACAGAGCTTGAATTATTGAATATTATCAATGAAATAATTCACCTGTTCAAGACATTCGATCCTATTGAAATTAGAAATTCCAGTGTGATGTATGCTGGATTAAGCAAGGTAAGGGAAGAAGGAATTTCTACAATAATGACTGGAGACGGTGGCGATGAGCTGTTTGCTGGCTACAATTATCTTAAGCGTTATTTTTCAGATACGCAAATGCTAAGAGCAGAATTGCAAAGACTTTGGGATACTATGCATTTTTCATCAAACTTAATTGGGAGAAAAGTCGGCATAGAGGTAAAGACGCCTTTTTTAGATGAGAAGTTCATGTATTATGTCAAATGTATCGATATTGCTAAAATGATAGGAGAGCATGTTAATGAGTTGTGGGGCAAGTTTATTTTGAGGAAGTGTTATGAATACGAGCTAGGTGCTGAGATAGTATGGAGAACTAAATTAGCACAGGAGCAAGGAGCTGGCACCATAAAAATTCGAGATCTTCTCATTAAGAATTTGGATGACATATCATATAGAGAGGATACAACTAAAGCGTTATCCGAAGGAGTAATTATAAGAGACAAAGAACATCTTTATTATTATATGATGTTTAGGAATTACTTTTCTCCTCCTAAAGAAGAAGAATGTTCATCATCTCGATGTCCTAAATGTAAGTGCTGTTTTAAATGGAATGGAAGGTTTTGTAGAACCTGCGGAGCTTTTCCTGTTACGCCACGTTGAGGTAGTATTGCATTAGTTACAGCCGATGAACTGTATCCGTTGCACCCGTTACCTCAGTGACATAGCTGAATGGCACAGTCTGACTTTTATTCCATTAACAAATGCTTACATAGGAGGCATGTAATCAAATGTCGTTTGGCAGTAAGTGGATAAAGCCACAAGGCGAAAGTGTTAGTAATAAATTGTTAGAAGGAATTAAACCACAAGCTCCCCTAAAACCTAGAATAGAAGAAGCACAGAAAAAGTTGCAGATGCAAATTTCAAAATTGGAATCGATATCATCTAAGATGGATGAAAAAGATCACCTGATTTTCAAACGCGTAGTTCATGCAATGCAAAATCATGATAGTCAATATGCCAAAATCTTGTCTAACGAGCTATCCCAGATTCGTAAAATGAATAAAATGATCAGCTCAGCTAAACTCGCATTGGAACAAATACAATTACGATTGAACACAATTACAGAACTAGGAGATGTTGTAATAACGCTTAGTCCGGCCATGTCCGTAATAAAAGGAATACAGGGAGGATTATCATCAATGATGCCAGAAGCAGACCAGTCGTTTGGACAGATCTCTGATCTTCTAGGAAGCATTATGGCAGATTCAGGCCAGATCCCAACCGCTGAGATAACAGGATCAACTGGATTGAATGAAGATTCAATGAAGATCATAGAAGAAGCGAGCGCAATAGTAGAACAAAATATGAAGGACAAGTTCCCCGACCTTCCTACTGGTACAATTGAATCCCGAAAGAATGAGGCATCGCTATATTGAGAATAATGAAATAACTTCTCCTAAATTTCTTTTAATGAAGCAAGTTTTCTAACTTCTTTTTTAATTCTAGATATTGTAGGATAACTATATCCCTTCTGTCTGTAATTCCTGATCATAGATCTCCAATTTTTTAATCTCCACCTTGCTTGATCATAACTTAACATGTGTGTTTCTAGCTTTACGATGCTCTTTCTGCCGGGCATCAGATAGCCTCCTGCTATTGCGATATTCCGACTATATGCGAATCTTAATCCAAATAGAATCATTTCCGGTGTTAAATATTCAAGATAGGAATGCATTTCTTTGCTCTGCTCTCTTGTTAATTTTACTCTAAAGACAAATTCGCTTACTGTCATGTAAATACTATCGGCGTGCTTCTTATTCAATATATTTCTAAACTCGAGTTTAGAAATATAGTATAATCATGAATTCCATAATCACTACTCAGCAGGTATTTCCATTGTGGCCTTAAATTTCTAGTCAGAAATATAAGAAATCATTACATATTGGATATATTGAATAACAACAGACCTTCTTAAATTAATTTAAATAATATTGTACTTCTTTCCAGTCTTCTCAAAGGCGTCTAATGCATAGATAAGTTGATTTTTTTTGTGTAATGTAGTTAGAGTAATTCTAAGACAAGCCGATCCTTTTTTTACCGTAGGGTATCTAATAGGTTGAGCGAAAACATGATTTTTAAGTAATTCATCAGAGAATTTTACTGCTAATTTCTCATCTCCAATCGTAATCGGAATTATTTGAGTAGTCGACTCTCCTATTAAAAATCCGAGTTTTTTTAGTCCACTAGAAAACCTCTCAATATTATCAAATAGCCGCTTTTGTAAGTTACCTTTTTTAGTCAGAGGAATAGATAATAGTGCCGACATACATAGATGTTCTGGTAAAGCAGACGTATAAATAAACGGGCGGGACTTGTTAATCAATATCTCCCTAATTGTTCTTGATGCAGCAACATATCCGCCAAAGCATCCCAAAGCTTTACTTAAACTGCTGATATGTATATCTATCGTGTTGTTTACACCGAGATGTGAGGATGTTCCAGAAAAAGAATGTGGTGAACCAAGAACAAAGTCGCCGTGGGCATCATCGACTACTATTATAGCTTCATTACTTTTAGCAACATCGCATATTTTCTTTAGCTTTGATATATGTCCATTTATACTAAATATACCTTCTGTTATTACAATTTTTTTACCATCACAATGTTGCATCAAACTCTGAAGATGGTCACTGTCATTATGAACAAACACTTTAATCGTTGCACCGCTCAGCCTACAGGCATCAATTATGCTTGCATGATTTAGTTCATCGCTAAATATTGTCGAATGCTTGTCAGCAATGGCCGTAATAGCTCCAAGATTTGCCATGTATCCTGTTGAAAATACTAAGGAAGATTCTGTTCCGCAATGCTTCGATAGATGTTTTTCGAGATCAAAAAATTTGGGATCATTACCGGCGATGAGTCTTGAACTACATTGCGATATCTGTCTAAATTGTTCTACTACTTTTCTTATTATATGCTTATTTTGTGACAAACCCAGATAATCGTTAGAGCAAAAATGAATTGCTTCTTTACCGTTGACAATAGCAGTAGACCCGTTAATCTTAACTGCTTTTATTGTACGATAGAAATTTTGTCTTTTAAGCTTGACGAGATCTCTTTCTAAATAGTTATACTTCGAGGCCAATCTTTCTTATCATCGAAATATCCTTATCGGAGTTATTTCCAGTTGTGGTTAGATATCCGCCTGTAATAATACCGTTTGCGCCTGCCTTTAAAGCAAATTCTTCAGTATCCCTTAGGTGGACTTCTCTTCCTCCAGCAATCTTTAGAATTGTTTTGGGAATAATAAAGCGCCAAATGGCTATCATTTTTATGATCTCCATAGGATGAAGACACGGTAAATTGTGAATAGGCGTTCCTCGTTTTGGTATTAAAATATTCAATGGAACTTCAGCCGGTCGAAGAGAAGCAATCGAAAATGCTAGCTCTATTCTTTGTATTGGAGATTCACCCATGCCTATTATGCCTCCACAACAGAGTTCAAGTCCCGCAGCCTTTACAATTCTTGCTGTTTTTAACCTATCATAAAAATCATGGGTTCGACAAATCTGAGAAAAATAACTTTCTGACGTCTCTAAATTATGATTGTAACGTTTAACACCCAATGACTTCAACTTACGGGCTCTTTCAGGAGTCATAAATCCTAGCGATACATTTACCTCAATACCTACACTACTCTTGATGGCATGAATGATTTCACAAATCTGATGAAAATCCTTCTCCGGCGGAGATCTATAAGCGCAGACAAGACAAAAACTTGATGATCCATTTTCTTTCGCTATCTTTGCCTTTTCTAGTATCCGCTCTTTGGGTAAAAGAGGATATTTTGTAATACCACTATCATAGAAAGATGATTGAGCACAAAAAGAGCAGTCTTCCGGACAGTTTCCAGACTTTGCATTTATCAACGATTCAACATCAACCTTATCTCCATTGTATTTCCTAGTGATAATGTTTGCATAAGATGAGAGTGTAATTATATCATCTGTTGAAAGCAGTCTCCTTGACTCATCAAATGTAATGCTTTCTCCTTTATTTAATATTCTTTCTGCAACATCCCTTATGAAGGCAGAATCAGACATTGAAAGACGGATGTTACACACTGCTAATTAACCTTTATCTTATCCAGTGCTCCAGATATACTTTCAAAATTCGAATTTAGAAACGTTATCGCATAGAGTCATCTATCGATAACTACCAAAAAAACCATAAAAAGCAGGCCTACAAGCCTCTATATCTTAAATTGTTGATATTTACAAATTTAATATACATACTATATCTACCATATGTGTTATTTCATAAGCGACGATTTTCGCAATCTCCGAACTAATGACTCAGAGTTTAGAAAACGACCCATTTTTAGAGAGTCTAAAATCTTGCACCCTTTTTTTACCTATGACCTAGTCTTGAGCGGGAATTAGTTTTTAATTAGTAATACCCTTTTTAAACAGTTTATCGTATATTATTGACAATATTATAGTTAAACAATATAATGTGAACTAAGATGTGAAGTACGCATTAGCATACTTACGAGTAAGCACGGAAGAGCAAACAGTTCTCAACCAGAAAATAGCTTTGCAAAAATGGGCAAAGGAACGTGATTATCAAATTCTTGACTTTTTTGAAGATTCAGCTGTTAGCGGTAAGATTCCTGCTATCAACCGCTTCGCATTTGGAGAGTTACTAGATCTAGTAAAAACAGCCCCAGTAGATGCAGTCCTAGTTTATGAGCTTTCACGTGTAGGAAGAACTTTTTGGGATACACTTGATGCTATAAAGACAATAGAACAGTATGCACCTTTTATTTCCTGTTCTCCCAGAGAATCTTTCCTCCAAACTACAGAGCCGAGTATAAGAAAATTAATGATTGGTATACTTACATGGGTTGCAGAGAGAGAGCGAGACATGCTAGTACAGAGGACAAAAGATGGAATGGCGAGAGCAAAAGAGGGAGGGAAAGGGATCGGAAGGCCGCGAAAAAAATTGGATAAAGATAATCTAATCAAATTATTAGTAGAAAACCAACCTCGAACAAAAATTGCAAAGAGTCTTGGTATTTCAAAGGCAACACTATATAAAGAACTTCGTCAATTACCTTTCAAAACTTGATCAAACTTTTTTTTCTATTTTCTGCAATAACTTGAATTGTGTATCCAGTAGTATTTCCAAAGCATTCCTGTTAATCGCTAAAGGTGGAATGATGATCATAATATTACCTAAAGCTCTCAGAAATACACCCATCTTCAATGATTCATTCATAATAAAATAATTAACTTTAGTTCTATCTTTAAGGATTTGAATAGGCTTTCTATTTTTTGCTAGCTCTATACCAGCCAAGAGGCCCTTGTAGCGAATATCTGCTACTATTGATAACTTTTGGAATTCATCCAGTCTCTTTTTTAGGTACCTGGCGTTTGCATTGATATCTTGAATTAAATGTCGCGTTCTATATAGGTTAATATTCTCTAGCGCGGCAGCGCAGCCGACAGGATGTCCGGTAAAGGTATGTCCATGGAAGAACTGTTTATTTTCACAATATTCTCCAAGAAACTCATCAAAGATTCTTCTAGATGTCAAAGTAACAGCAAGAGGAAAATAACCACCAGTTAGAGCTTTTCCAAAACAGACAATATCCGGGATCGATTTTTGAGATATATATTCTACCATATTTCCCAACCTACCGAAGCCTGTCGCAATTTCGTCTAGGATCAATAGAATATTGTATTTCTTACAAAGCTCAGAAATTTTTTTCTGATAATCATTAGGATAGATAATTACTCCTCCTGCTATCTGCGCTCCGCTCTCCATTATTAGAGCAGCACACTTAGACGCGTGACTTTTAATAGTATTCTCTGTCTTTTCGAGACAATCTTTTTCAAAGAGTGAATGATTACTATACTTACTTTCATAGAAGAACGGGGTAGGTACCTTATAGGTGTCAAATAAAAGCGGTTTATATGCTGCAAAGTATTTTGCGATATATCCCACGGACATACATCCGATTGTGTCACCATGGTATGCGTGCTTCAATGAGATGAATTTTTTTTTCCCGTAATGACCTTTATTACTCCAGTATTGAAGTGCCATTTTCATAGCGACCTCAATAGCAGTAGAACCATTGTCAGAATAAAATACTTTATCCATTCCCTTTGCCATATTCAAGATTTTTTTTGCCAATTCAATGGAAGGGCCATTTGCTAACCCAAATAATGTAGAGTGCTGAAGATTTTGTAGTTGCTGTGTCATTCTGTCTACTAACTCATTTTTTCCGTGCCCCCATACATTACACCACATACTTGCTATTCCATCTAGATACTTCTTTCCGCTATCATCTAAAAGGTAAAATCCTCTTCCACGTACAATTACTTTGTTATCAAACTTTCTCCAATCGTTCATTTGTGTATAAGGATGCCAGACAAATTTCTTATCGGCCTCGTTTAGCTTCAATTCAATTAAATGATATGCTGAATATTGTAATAATATTTCTATGACGGGTATATTCATAACAGGAACTGACACAAATGTGGGAAAAACAATGATCGCAGCAGCATTCTCATGGCTAATTCGAAGAAAGGGAATAGATGTAGGCGTCATGAAGCCCTTTGCCACTGCCCAAAAAATTTTTTCAAAAAGGTATAAATCGATAGATACCGCAACCTTGGCCAAGGCAGCACATGTTCGTGATGCCGACGAAGAAATAAATCCGTTTTTTTATCAGGTGCCAGCAGCTCCTATAATGGCTGCTCGAATAGCCAATCAAAGTACACCTAGCATTTCTGCTGCCGTAAAGGCGTTTAATAAACTTGCATCAAAGCATGAGTTTATGATTGTCGAGGGAATAGGAGGAATTATGGTGCCATTGACAAGAGGGGCTTATGTTGCAGATCTAGCAAGAGCTCTGAAATTGCCAACGATTATTGTTGCAAGAGCGACATTAGGTACTCTTAATCACATAATTCTTACGATACAAATTTGCAGATGCTATGGATTGAATGTGCAGGGCATTATTGTCAACGGAATGCCAGAGAGGTGTGGAATAGTACAGAAGAACTTGGTTCTGACGATTGAGGAATTGACTGACATACAAGTTTTGTGTGTAATTCCTAGAATTAAGAATATAACATATAAAACCTTGGGTTCATTTATAGAAAAAAGAGTGAGTATGAGTACAATAACAGGAAGATAGTAAAGAAGACTCTTTTCTCTGGTATCTTTCAAATAGAATAATTGGCTATTTTAAGTAACTGAGGCTCAAGGATCTAGACAGACTTGCTTCTCTTTATTTTTTAATCGCCTAGAATATAGTAATAGTATGCCAAATCACATTTTACTAATAAGTTGAAAAATAGTCCTTTATACATATCAATATAATAGTGTCTAAAAGTTATGATAATGATAGAAATATAAGATACTTTTTATAGAAATCAAGCGATCAGCAAGTAATGAAGGCTGTTATTTTGGCTGGCGGTCTAGGGAAGCGGCTAAGACCGTTAACAGATGAAAGACCAAAGCCAATGATCGAAGTTCTAAATATCCCCATCATAGAATGGCAAATAAAATGGTTCAAGAAATATGGGATCGATGAAATTATAATATGTGTTGGATATCTTAAAGAACTTATAATGAATTATATTGGCAGCGGCCGTAGATTTGGAGTCAGAGTTGGTTATGTTGTAGAAGAGGAGCCGCTGGGCACAGGTGGCGCATTAAAAAATTCAGAAAGTCTTTTAGATAGTTCAATGCAAAACGGATTTTTTTTAATAAATGGTGATATACTAACAAATCTGGATCCGACCAGATTAAATAATAGCCAATCTGCCGCCTTGGCTCTAGTTCCGTTACGGAGCCCTTTCGGAATAGTAGAGTTAGATAAGAATTTA
>JBKPPX010000269.1:0-2067 GCA_046733815.1 Thermoproteota archaeon
ACTCTGTCCAGCCCATATATTCATCTGATACTAGTGCTCCATAGTAGTTGGGATTTTCACATCCACAAATACGCCCATCAATAAAATCATGATAAGCTGCAGTACATTTTGGCTGATGCATTCTAATAGCATGATTACAATTTTTGCACTCTGCTTCTACATTTAGCTCTTCTGTCAATAGTATTTACACTATGAATGACCGTATTCAAAAGAGTTATTCGACCATAGGATAATGAGGGTATTATAATAATATAACTTGACTCTTTGTTTTTCTAAACGAACACATTTCTTGCAATAGTCGATGGAATTTCAAGTGCATCAGAAAATTTCTGAATTACAATTTGCTTTCTATGTCTAATAGGATTTGTTTTTGCTCTATTCATAACTGCAATAATTGGTTTCACTGATCCTCAACCAGAAATAAAAACCTACACTAATCCAGCGACCACGTTCTGTTGGTAGAGATTTTGCAACTATTAGTGGAGGTAATACTTGATGATATCTCTACTAAAACAAGCCCAAACTAAGCTCCTTTTGACAAAATAAGTGAAGAGATAGGCTCCTAGGCAGTAAAGGTTTTTTTAGTAAAACGGGAAGCCAGCAGATATTCAAATCTTGAGCTGGTATATTGAGCTTTGACAATGAAAGAAGTTCTTCTATTCTATTTTACCTTCTTTGCTACAGATTTTATTGTAATATCCTAATTCTTATAAATACCTTAAAAGTCTTGTATGAGTATAAAGAGAGAGACATGAATATCAATCATAAAAATAAGATTGATACAACTACACCTTCTATTAACAAAATACTTGTTCCTGTAGATAGAACACCACTATCATTAAAAGCAGCAAATTATGGAATACATCTTGCAGAAGTAGAGAAAGCCAAAGAAGTAGTTGTTATGCATGTTGTAGAAGATGTAAAACAAGGAGGTGCAATAGGCCTACGAGCAAAGTACGGAGATGTGAAACTAATTGAAGGATTTAAAAAAGCCAAGACGAGTTATGCAGTAGAAATGCTAAGGCCAATAGAAGAAGAAGCCAAGAAAAAAGGAGTAAATATAAAAAGTGAAATAATATACGCGGAGAATAAATCTGTGGTAAAAGCTATAACAGATTATGCTGACAAAAATCACATCGATGTTATAGTTGTTGGAGGTGGAGATGTCTCTTCTAAAAAGTATTTAATAGTTGGCGGCAGTGTGGCTAATGGCATAGTTAAAAATTCTAAATGTCCTGTCATGGTAATGCGTTAGTAAATTTAGCTTCGTAAAATGATTTTCTTTTGTTAGTAGAATTTTGTTAATCCTGCAATAGAATTGTCAAGTTATATTTCTGGTTGGATAACGTCCATTTTAATAATATTGCTTAACCTATAAAGGAGTCATATTATCTATTAGTCTTGCTGTATTTTCTATTGTACTGTTCTTAGTGGCGATATGTGTCCTGAAGAAAAGGCATGATATCCGATCTAATTGCTAGCAACGTAGAATGAGAGATATATAGGTTTTAATCCGATAGTAGAATATGCACTGTAAGACACAAGAATTTTGTGTTTGTATGATTATTTAATTGCTGAAATATTATCGGTATTTCGTTTCGCGTGGATCCACATAACCTTTCAGATCTTCTCCCCTTATAACATCTTCCTCTGGCGGTACATAATCTACTATACCAGGTCTTCCAGGATATTTATTCTGTGTTGCAATGGCGACACCTATGAAGAGTCCAAATGATACTACAGGTGGAATCATTGTATCAATACCAGCATATTCTACTGGTGTAATGAAAAACATTAACAGCCTAAGGGCTGATCCAACTATCAATGATGCAATCGCAGCAGGTGCGTTAGCTTTTCTCCAAAATAACCCCAACGTTAGAGGAGCCCATGCCCCAGGAAAAACAATATCAAAGGCCAAAATGAGATACACTCCGGGTTGAGGAATTAAATATCCTAAAACAAATGCTGCAATCATCATAGGTATTGTAAAGATGCGAGTCGTTAACAACAACCTTCTATCGTCTAAGCCTGGCCTTCTCAACATCCTTCGCAGAATATCTCTTTGTA
>JBKPPX010000270.1:0-6301 GCA_046733815.1 Thermoproteota archaeon
TAGGTCTAATAACGTTTTATTCAAATTTGTTTCAGTTAAGGGAACACCCTCTTTTATTAGCGTGTTCATTAGATCAGAATCAGTCATATTTCCTGCTTGTTTTATTTTCTCATAAATTAAGTTACGTAAAGGATACTTCATACTTTTCAGTGACCATGAACGATATGTTCATTTTAAGACTATCGATCATAAGCAGAATATAGTCGATATTAATAACGGCAAGAACACACTCATCTAGCAAACAAATGTTGTTCATCGTAATACACTTTAACACGAATACGAATTGACAAGTATATACTATGAGTATTATATCAAATCGCAGTCAATAACATCTGTTAGTTATGATGATAGATAGTTAATAATTAGAATAGTCATTTTCTAATATGCTTGTTATATTCTACAATAAACATCCTGCTCATCTAATTAATATACAAAGTGGTTAAATCACTTTTTATATTTGTTATATAATTCTTAAAGATACATTGAATAACACTCTGCAAAATCCTTGTTTTATTCTTCGAACTCAATGTGCTATCGTCTTTACCGTCATGTATTACTCTCAATGCCTTGGCACTAAAATCTGACTTGAATGGCTTTAGATTACTTGATAATAAAAATAGAGATAAGATATATTTTCTGATGGCCTGCCATCATAAATAACTATAATAAAATATAACATGTGCTGTTAGTTTGAAAATTCCACGGACCACTAATCCACTCCACACACTTCTACTCGAATAAATGAGATAAGTTTAAACCCTGAAAGAGCATATTGGAAAAGATTCTACAAGTACATTAATGGAGGATTGCGAAGATTACTTGAATAAATCCTAACTTGTAACACAAATGAAGCGAGAGTAACATACACATATACTCTGAAACCTCTAAAATGAATTTATTATTATAGTGAAACTAGAAAAGATTAATTATCTCAAATTTCTCCAAACTAAACATATAGTAATGACTGATTGGGATTTATTGACTCCTGGTATAGGACTTACTTCGATAGGGATTGTTGGAGTTGGAATTGCCCTGTCTGGAATTGCCAAGACATTTTTAGATGGAATGCATGCCGTTTCGTTACTAACTATGTTTATTGGTATGATTTTCCTTGCGTCAGGTTTGTTCAAAGATGGTTTTCCAACGTCAGGAAGAGCAAAGTCTGCCACATTTATTACACTTGGTTTTCTCGTAACTTTTGGCTTTACAGCAGCAGTAACCGGCAGTACACAGACTCCAAGTATTTATGCTTATATAGGCCTAATGATGCTGATTTCTATTCCTGCAACAGTTCTTGTTGTTGCATCTTATAGAAGGACTCCATATATCAAAGCTCTTGCAGTAATTTTCATTGGAGCTGCAATAGTTGGAGGTTCTGTCTTCTATGCGTTTGGATTAGTTACACCAAAAGCTCCATCTGCAGGAGAGCAAGAGCAGGGGAAAACAACGGGCGGCAATAATAGTCAGCAGAAACAACAACAAGGACAAAGTAAGGTGCCAGCAGAATTAACAAAGGTAACAATATTGCCTGGTGCCTCTGCGCAGGGAAATCCATCTTATGATCCAACAGATCTAAGGGTTCCGACAGGAGAAGGAATACAGTGGATAAACAATGACAACGTTCCACACACTGTAACGAGTTTAAAGGATGATGGCAAATCATTTGACTCTTCCATTATAAGCCCCAAGGGCAACTATACACTTGATACCTCTGCATTAAGTGACTCTGAATATGAATACTTCTGCACTATACATCCTTATATGAGAGCCAAATTTATAATAAGCACAGGTGCGCCTTCTGCGCCGGCCACAACTGGTCAGAATAATTCTATCACCGGAAATACCTCTACAACAGGATCCCAAGAGACTACTACAAATGATACTATGGTTAACGGTTCAATTGGAAACAATAGCACAAAGGCTATTAGCACTGTTGAAAGGAATTATACAAATGAACAGCCAATAGCATCTAACTCAAATGAAACTTCAGTCACTAATATGAGTGCCAGTAGAATGACTGCCTCACCTATTTCAACGGTTTCCATAGTTTCTGGGTCCTCTATACCATCCAATAGGGAATTCTTTGTTCCAAAGACCATAGAGACCAGCGTGGGAAACATGATTACTTGGAAGAATGAAGATTTTACACCTCATACAGTGACCTCTGGAAATATGACTACAGGAAAGAGTGGGGTTTTTGATTCCAACATTATGCAAAAAGGGGCTACATTCTCATTCTTATTTGACAGGGTTGGGGAATATAATTACTACTGCACAATTCATCCCTATATGACAGGCAGAATTGTTGTGAAATAAAGAAAAGAGTAATGTTAAATTTTGGTAGAGAAATGGAAAACCAAGTACAATCCTTAATTCTTACTCAGTTACAACTCGACGACTTGGCGCATTTTGCAAGTAATTCATTACCAAATGAATCATGCGCACTTTTACTGGGTAACTACACTAATGAAAACGAAATAAGGGTTATAGAATCGCTTTCAATGAAAAATTCTGATGCGTCGCCTACAAGCTTTAGAATAGAGCCTCAAGAATTAATAAACGCCTATTTGACAGCAGAGAAGATGAATTTAAATGTAATTGGTATATTCCATTCACATCCAGCTCCACCTATACCATCGTCAACAGATAAAATTTTTATGGAAATTAATCCTGTCATATGGTTAATTTACTCTACAATTACTAAGGAATGTAGAGCATATATTTTTGAACAAAAGGTGTGCGAAGTGCAGTTAAAAGTACTTAAGGAGTAAGGCGTTCGGTATCACGAGGGTACAAGACTACGTCTCTAACATTTTGTGAATTGGTAATTACCATCATAAGTCTGTCAAAACCAAGCCCCCAGCCAGAGTGTGGAGGCATCCCCCAGTCAAATGCCTTAAGATGTTCTACAAAGTTTATGGGGTTCAAGCCTTGCTCTGCTAATCTTGCTCTCAATTTAGAAGCATCATGCTGTCGTCTACCTCCTGAAACAAGCTCCAAATATCCATATTGTAAGTCGAAGGACTTTGAAAGTCTCATGTTATTTTCTTTTTCATGAATGTAAAAGGGCTTTAATTCCAAAGGCCAATCCATAATAAAATAAAAACCTTGATGTTTTTCTCCAAGCTTTCTGAGGGAAGCATCTGATAAATCATTGCCAAATTCTATCTTTTCATCTTCCTGCGCAAGTTCTTCTAAGCATTGTTCATATGTCAATCTATCTATCTTATGTTCAGGAAAAGATATTGTATTTACTTCCAGTGCTTTTATTTCTTCCTTACAATTCTTCAAAAGACCAAAAAACAAATTGCGTAAGACTTCTTCAACTACGTCCATAACGTCTTCATAGTCCATAAATGCAGCTTCAATATCTATACTTGTAAATTCTGTCAGATGCCTTACAGTATGCGAGTTCTCTGCTCTAAAGTATGGGCCAATTTCAAATACTTTGTCAAGAGCCAAAGATAATTGCTCTTTATATAGCTGAGGGCTCTGAGCTAGATATGCTTTAGTTTTAAAATATGCAAGACTAAATAAATTAGCTCCTCCTTCACTTGCACTCCCTATAACCTTTGGAGTAGTAACCTCAATGAAACCTCTCGATCGCAAGGTTTCTCTGATATTATGGAGTGCCTCTGACCTTAGCCGAAAGATGGCAGATATCTTGGGATTTCTCAGATCAAGCGCCCTACAATCTAAGCGTTTGTCAAGTGAAGATTCAACTCTACCCGTGGGATCTATTGGCAAAGGCTGAACTGCTTTGGCAAGAGGTTTAAACTCTTCTACCTTTACCTCCACCGGAAAATCTTTTGCTTTGGTGTTTTGTACCAAGCCTGATATGATAACAGCGCTTTGTCTTGGTATATCTCTTGCTAGATTCAAGTTGACTCCTGTAACTATTGCTTGGGCTGCACCAGAACTATCTCTGATAATTAAAAATGCAAGTTTGCCAATATCACGAATGTCTTCTATCCAACCAGCGATCTTTACTTTTTGACCAACCAAATTCTCATTTAGATCATTTGTAAAATGTGATCGATGAATGTCTTCTATCATAGCTATCTATTTCCTCTAATTTATTTTCTAGTTGATTCGAAATCTACAAGTAGCTCTATATTCCTCACTGTTTTAGTTATTTTCTGTATTTGTTCCACATCAATGCCTGATACTTGTGCATCCTTTGCAGCAACTATTACTTTAGTCAGCTTATTTCCATCTGGAAGCCAAATGAGGTTGATTGTTAGTATTCTAGCCGGAAAAAAAAGGTTTTCTAAAAATCGCTTATCAGTAGCTTCCGCCTCAACAAACCAGACTTTGCTTTGAAACTGTTGTTGAATTTTTCTCGATAGTTCTACATTTGAGCGTAACGCGCTCAAGTCTGATCTTTGTAACACTAAAACTATATCTCCATTCACATGATAAGCATTGATCATTGTGAATTTGTTTATTTCTTGATCACGTTCTGCTATTTTTACAAGTTTTACTGCGCATTCAACATCAGCTTGGGTCAAGTGTCCTGACCGCAGTTTATCCTCGCATTTTGAGCAAAGCGTTCCGGTCTTTGCATCAAAAGAACATATTGGAGTTTTCAATGACTATTAGTTAATATAAGCTTGGGTTATATCATTCAACTGCCATACCTCTTTATATTCATCCAATATAAATGAGTGTATTATCATAACAGAGAGAACAAGATGCCAAACAATAATTTCGCTAACTACAATTTATATATCTATAGGTTTATACAGTTTTATAAATGTAGATTTGTTTCATAAGATAATCTTAGGCTGAGTATTTATAAATATATGATGTGGCGAAGGTATATTGCTTATTGTATAATTTTTATAAAGCTATCTTATCTCAGCTAGTTATGAAAAGATCGTCACTTTACTATTATAATAAGACAAAGTAATTTATTATGAATCTAATTATGTCTACCTTTTATCTAGACGGAAATACATACAGAGATTTATTGACCTATTTATAAAGGAAGAAATTATATGATTCATTTATTAGACTTTAATGTTAAAGATCGACGGTAGCTGATTTACTCTGAAAATCGTAAAACTGTCTCTATCTGAGCTCAAAGCGTATTATTTTACTACTAAAGGGATCGTAAATGCAGTAGATGGCATTAATTTTGAAATTTATGATGGCGAATCATTAGGAATAGCCGGTGAGTCAGCAAGTGGAAAGAGCACCCTCGGCGCTGCCATTTTAAGAATATTGCAACCTCCCGGAAAGATAGTAGGAGGCAGTATCAAGTTAAATGGTACAGATATTATACACTTATCCGATTCTCATTTTGACAAAAATATTCGTTGGAAAAAGATTTCTATGGTTTTTCAGGGTGCTATGAATACGCTTGATCCTGTTTACACCATAGAAGATCAAATGAGAGAGATCATTGAGCAACATCATTTTAAAGGAAATATCAAGAAAATAATTTCACAGTCTTTAAAACAGGTTGGACTAGATGAATCTATCGCTGAAAGATACCCTCATCAATTAAGTGGAGGAATGAAACAACGTGTAGTCATAGCAATGGCTCTTCTGCTTGAGCCAGAGATAGTAATCGCAGACGAACCTACCACTGCATTAGACGTTCTAATCCAAGCCCAAATACTAAATCTGCTTAAGAAATTAAAAAATGAGAAGGGAATGACAATAATCCTCATAACACATGACCTTGCTATTATTTCAGAGATTGCTGATAAAATTGCAATCATGTATGCAGGTCAAATTGTAGAGTTTGGAACTTCTTCTCAGATCTACAAAAATGCTAAGCATCCATACACTCAAGCATTGCTTTCTGCTATTCCAAAATTGCATTCGAGTGACAAGCAAATGCACTTTATCAAAGGCAATCCACCAAACCTGTTAAATTTAACATCTGGTTGTCGATTCTTTTCGAGATGTCCTTATGCCATGGATATTTGTAAGGAGAATCCACCAGAGATCAAAACAGAAAATAACGGTTATGTAAGATGCTGGCTTTATAAATAACGACAATAAAAATACACGCAAAATATGCTTTGATGCACTTTTATTGTTTGTCAAATAATAGATGAAAGTATTAATAATAGGATAAATCTTGGTTGCGCATGCCAATAGAATACTATGTCTGATTATTAATAATACATTCTACGCTGTATTCTCTAGCCATCCATACTCTTAGGTTTATATCTTAATAGGATCTTTAATTAAACAATGATACAGGAAAGCACTCTCGACATTTTGAAAATTCGGGAAGATTTTCCAATATTAAAGCGTAAGATTAACGGAAATAAAACGCTTGTTT
>JBKPPX010000271.1:0-1979 GCA_046733815.1 Thermoproteota archaeon
ATGTTTGGTGGATTGCCTTTGACAAAGTGCATTTGCTTGTCAATTGAGTGCAATTTTGGAATAGCAGAAAGTAATGCTTGAGTGTATGGATGCTTAGCATTTTTGTATATCTGAGAAGAGCTTCCAAATTCAACAATTTGACCTGCATACATGATTGCAATTTTATCAGCAATTTCTGAAATAATAGCAAGGTCATGTGTTATGAGAATTATTGTCATTCCCTTTTCATTTTTTAATCTCTTTAGCAGATTTATTATTTGGGCTTGGACTAGAACATCTAATGCAGTTGTAGGTTCGTCTGCGATCACTACCTCTGGCTCAAGCAGAAGAGCCATTGCTATAACTACACGTTGTTTCATTCCTCCGCTTAATTGATGAGGGTATCTCTCAGCGATGGATTCATCCAGTCCAACCTGCTTTAAAGACTGTGAAATTATGCTCTTGATATTTCCTTTAAAATGATGTTGCTCCATGATCTCTCTCATTTGATCTCCTATAGTGTAAACGGGATCTAGCGTATTCATAGCACCCTGAAAAACCATAGAAATCTTTTTCCAACGAATTTCTTTGTCAAAATGAGAATCGGATAGGTATATTATATCTGTACCTTTTAAGTTGACACTACCCTCTACTATCTTTCCAGGAGCTTGCAATACTCTTAAAAGAGCAGCGCCGAGGCTGCTTTTTCCACATGCAGACTCACCGGCTATACCTAAGGATTCGCCATCGTAAATTTCAAAATTAATACCATCTACTGCCTTAACGATACCCTTAGTCGTGAAATAGTACGCTTTGAGTTCTGATACAGAAAGTTTTACGTTCTCCAGAGCGAATCAGCTACCACCGAGATCTTTCACATTAAGGTCTAATAAATAAATCATATGATTTCTTTCTCTATAAATATGTCAATAATTCTTTGTGTGTATTTTCCATCTAGCCGAAAGGCATAGATAATTAGGTTCGTAATAGAATACTTTAATTTAGAATATGATAAAGATGACTCTTTTTTTAACTACTAATCGAGGAAGATACATCGTATAAAGAATATTTAAATAATAAACCTTCACCACAACATAGATTACTAATGCTCAAACCTAACATTATCTTATGAAGACGAATTTAAATTTGTAAAATTATATAAATCTATAGATATATAAATTGTAAATAGAGAAATTGTAGATAGTCCTCTTTTTTCTCTATTATAATAAACATACCCTTTTCTATTAGATATGAATATAAAGACATATGGCAGTTGAATGATATAGCCCAAGCTTGTATTAGGTAATAGTCATTGAAAACTCCAATATGTTCTTTTGATGCAAAAACTGGAACTCTTTGCTCAAAATGCGAGGATAAACTACGGTCAGGACACTTGACTCAAGCTGATGTAGAATGCGCAGTGAAACTTGTAAAAATAGCAGAACGTGATCAAGAAATAAACAAGTTCACAATGATTAATGCTTATCATGTGAATGGAGATATAGTTTTAGTATTACAAAGATCTGATTTAATCACTTTACGCTCAAATGTGGAACTGTCGAGAAAAATTCAACAACAGTTTCAAAGCAAAGTTTGGTTTGTTGAAGCCGAAGCTACTGATAAGCGATTTTTAGAAAACCTTTTTTTTCCGGCTAGAATACTAACGATCAACCTCATCTGGCTTCCAGATGGAAATAAGCTGACCAAAGTAATAGCTGCTGCAAAGGATGGACAAGTATCAGGTATTAACATAGAACAAATACAGAAAATAACTAAAACTGTGAGGAATATAGAGCTACTTGTAGATTTTGAGTCAACTAGGAGATAAAATGAGGAGGAAAAGAAAGCTATGATAGAAGACATTCATCGGACACATTTTACAAATGATCTGAATCAGAGTTTAGTTGATCAGAAAGTAAAGATAGCCGGTTGGATAGAAGACATTCGCGATATTGGCAAACTTGCATTTTTAATTATCAGAGATAGTTATGGAGCAGCCC
>JBKPPX010000272.1:0-6882 GCA_046733815.1 Thermoproteota archaeon
GTATTATGACAAGGCGGCATACGCTGCACACGCTTATGGCTAAAGAGTTGAATCAGTATCAAGCTTCTGCTGTATTGCATTGCTCGCAGGAGACTGTATGCAATGACGTTGCATGGCTTAAGAACTACTACAAGTAGCAAATGCACCACTACATAGAGAACAGATTACCTGAGCTTTGGGAAAGTTGTTTGACACAACTGCATAACACAATGGGTGCTGTTGCTAGGATTGCTGAGGATCCTATCACACCTACACGAGACAGGTCGCATGCTCACTTGTTGAAGGTAAATTGCAATGAGGTTAAACGCGATCTGCTATCCGATCCCACAATTATACAGGAAGCATTGAATATAGTTGACCAAACAAAGAAGCGCATAGTAGAGATTTCGCAGGAGAACTCTAAGGAGTTGTTACACATAGAAGAAGAAGTTCAAACAACAAAACAACAACAGCAAGAAGAAGAATCAGAAGAACACCAAGAGGAGGATCAGGAGCAGCAGAAGCAGAAAACTAACAATAGTATTTTTTAATAACGTAAATATGCAAATTACTCTTCTTCTAGTTTATCTCCTTCGATCGATTGGTTAACCCATTATGTGTGCATTTATGCATCTTGTATTATTTTCATACACCGATCCAAGCATTTACTAGAAGGAAAAAGAAAATTAGAGAGAGGGTAAATATGCTTGTTCCAATTCAACTCAAAGACGAGCTACAAGTTAGTCTTCTTCTTCTTATTTACGAGCAGCTCTTGCCACCAATTCTTCTCTTTTGTCTTTTGGAAAGAATAGATGGCCTATTCCCTTCTCTTCTGGCTGACTGTGAAGATCTGGATGTAGGTAATAGCCTCGTTCCTTAACAGGCTTATCCTCCTCCACTTGAATCCGGTTAGCGTTAGCCCAGGGATCCTTACGTATACCTGTTACCTGCCATGAGACTTTCATTCCTGATGCGCCTCCTGCAATCTTGAAACGACTGTTGTTCTTGTTTTTGTTCTTGTTGCTGCTGCTTTTACTACTACTATTACTGTACTTTGTATTAGTAGTAACAGTCTCAGATATTTCTTCTGCAATATAGAGATTAGGCCCAGGAGCTCCTATAGCAGTAAGCTGATAGCGAAAATCCTTATTGAGTATACCAAACCAATCTGGAAGCTCTATCTCTGCTTTACCCTTACGGTCTAATACTACTACACCATCATAGACATTCTTCATGTCTGGTGACTCTACAAAGGAGTGGCAGAGGTATTTGTTAGTTGGATCAAGTGGATGGTCTATCTTAAATGAGCCTCCAGCTTTTTCAAGATTACCGGTTATTTTCACTTTCCCGTCTAGGATGGCAGCGTAGCCCTTCATGCTCTGGCCATACAGACCAGCGCTGTTGGTGCTGCCGCCAGTCACACCAAAGCCGTCCTGGCTGCCGCCAGCCACACCATAGCTGCTATTGCTCACGCCATACACACCAAAGCCGTCTTCGCTATGGCCAGCCACACCATGGAAGCTGTTGCTCTCGCCATACACACCATAGCCGTCTTGGCTATGGCCCGCCACACCATCGCTCTTCTGGCTATTGCCAACCACACCAGCGCCGCTGCTGCTCTTGCCAGCCACACCATAACCTATGCCATCATCTGAACCATCTACGTGTGACATATCAGTAGTCCTCCTCCTCTCCAAACAGACAGGATTTTATGAGCTGCGCGTCTGATTGATGTATAAGATATTTTACATTTTCCATAAGCTTGAGTTATGAAAATGTAATTATTTAATCTGTCTGCTTCGTACGTTATTATTATTATCACGGCTTAACTAAATGAATATGGCTACCTGCTTAGCAATAGGTTTAACATTTACGTAGATATACTCTGCAAATTCAGAAATCTGGGAATCACTTCATTCAAAAGAGAATTGGAGAAAGAGATGACAGCAATACCTTAAAGATACTATGGCACATTGCAAGAAACATGCTCCTTTATGCAAGGAGATAGAATCATGTTAGAGACAAAGATGGCAAATATATGCCTGCAAAACACGTTGACTATGAATCCACACAATAATAATATTGGATAGAAAAGTCTACTACAAAAGCTATAGCTCTTGTAATTAATAAAATAGATTACATGATACAACAAACACAAATTGTCGTAGCCATACATAAGGAAACAGATAGAAAATCTAGTAGCAATAAATAATGTCGATACTCATGCTACAACATCCTCGTTAGCAATGACTAGCTTTGGTATCCCATTAACTAGTAGTAGTATGTCATCAGCTGGATTTACTATTGGATTTACCAAAGGATGAATGATGATTTAACTATAAGAATACCTATCAAGAGATATATGAAGTTGTTATCTAATATATGCGGCTACGAAATTAAGATCAATCCTCCATCTTCCCCCATCTATTATAGTTGTATAGACATACTTGATGCATTTGCTGCACTCTTTTTAATTCCTCATCAACACTTTCTAATGCCGTCATAACACCATCATCTTCTTTATTATCACTATATCTACTGCCGGTCAGGAAGTCTTGTTACCCATCATCATCATTTCCATGGTGCTTTGAGAAATCATTACTACTATAGCACTTTAATCAACTGCTTTTTCTCTGCATGTTTGATTAGCAGCTTTTGCTACTGCATCTAAACCTGGTATAGTAGTTGGTGTTGCTGGTAGTAGTAGTAGTGGTTATGATACTGTAGAAACTACAGAGACCGTGTTTGAACGAACATTGGGCACATAAATCAAGCCATTAGTTGGGTCAATAGCAACTCCAGATGAACCACGACTAACACTACCAACAGGTATAGTAGCAACTACTGTGTTAGTTTTAGGATTTATTACAGAGACCGTGTTTGAATTAACATTGGCTACATATACCAAGCCATTAGTGGGATTAACACCAACTCCAGATGGAGCTTCACCAACAGGTATAGTAGCAACTACTTTGTTAGTTGCAGGATCTATTACAGAGACCGTGTTTCGATTCGAAATGCTTACATATACCAAGCCATTAGTTGGGTCAATAGCAACTCCAAATGGACTACCACCAACAGGTATAGTAGCAACTACTGTGTTATTTACAGGAATTACAGAGACAGTGTTTGAAAAAAGATTGGCCACATATACCAAGCGATTAGTGGGATTAACACCAACTCCAGATGGATTAGCACCAACAGGTATAGTAGCAACTACTTTGTTAATTGCAGGATGTATTACAGAGACCGTGTTTGAACGAACATTGGTCACATATACAAAGCCATTAATTGGGTGAATTGCAACTCCAAATGGACCACCACCAACAGGTATAGTAGCAACTACTGTGTTAGTTGCAGGATTTATTACAGAGACCGTGTTTGAAATAGCATTGGCCACATATACCAAGCCATAAATTTGGTTAATAGCAACTCCAAATGGACTTTTACCAACAGGTATAGTAGCAATTACAGAATATTTCTGTGCATTAGCTATACCTATTTCTGAAGAAAATACTATAGTAGATATCAGCAATGTCATAGTTAAAAGTGAAAACAATATAAGAGAAATGGTAGTTTTCATTGGGGTTTCATTACTCATTATAATAAATCATCTTGTTATATAGCAGCAACAACTGCTAAATTCTAGCATTTATGACAAGAACATGATATATATATGTTATTTATAGTTTTATGATGTGTTTTCTATTGTTATTTGCTCAATTGCTCTGCGATATTTTTTTGTACTTGTAAATATAATAGCATAATCGTATAGAGTGGCGTATATACATATATATACAGTATATGGATACCATTTCTTTGTCTTTACTAGATACTCCAATTTCTGACGTTTATCACTACCACTACCACCATCATCATTATCATCAGCATAGTACCAGTCTCAAACAATCGAATAATTCTACTTCTTAGCCGTTTCATTATTACGGTACATAATAAAGAATCAACAGCCTTTATTGGGCCTCCTGTTAAAAAATTGCATATTATTTTTCTATTGAGATTGTTTTTAATATAATCAGAGTCACAGGAAATTTTAGATATTAGAAACTTTTGTTTGATATTTCTATTGTCATGTAGGAAGGGATATGACGGAAATGTAGCAGCAGTTAGAGAATCATTAAAATGATTATGTTCTATGAATAAAGATTGCATGGCTTGTTTAGATTTAGATGATGCAGAGATAACGCATGAATCTACAAATTCGTCAATTTCTTTTTTGTTATTGTCATTGTCATTTAGCAGGATTTTTAAAGTATTTTCAACTCTCATTGAACAATAAACTAAGGCTGATAACAAGGTACTCGAGTCATTCTTTAATACTCTTATTTCATTGTCTATAAAATACATTAGACGAGAGGTTAGTTTTTTATGTTCTAGTATTAATCCTTCTGTTGTTGTTGTGGTAATGTCATCGCTGCTATTATTATCATAATTATCGTTATCATCATTGTTATTATTTTTTATACTATTAGCAGAAGTAACCGTATTAGTGGTGGTAGTAGTAATAGCAGCAGGACTGGTCATATTATTTGATCGTCTTCTTCTAAATCCCACTAACTAAAAGTAATTATATATTCTCTTTCATTATGAGGCAATAGAACTACATATTTATCCAAAAGTATCATTATCTCCTTTTTTGTGGGCACATGATTAGTTTGACAGAAATTGCTATTGGTTTAATTACTTTGCATATATCGACTATGTAATAATTGAAACGCTATACAGAGCGCAGATTACTTTAATAATATATATAATTCAATATTTGATCTTATATGCTGCATTGCATTATTGGGTAGGTTCGTTTTGTCGAGTTCTTAATAAGCGTAAACCTCTATTTCCTAGTGGAGTTATTGCAATATGTGATATTATAACACTAATTGCAGATAACGGAAATGAAATACCAGATAAATGCTGGATGCTCTATCTGCTTGAAGTTTTTAATACTCAGAACATAGCAGTTGAGTTGAATCTTATATGTCAATTCGATAACCAAGATTACTTTGAGGCTATATTTCACGGGGTTAATCAATATAGGTTTAAACACATCTTGCCAATGGTAGGTCATTCATATCTACGTCAAATCATTATGGATGCTCAGAATAAAATCATCAAGTATATTCTGACCGATCAGAAGACAAAGCAATCAGAAACATTCGATTTATTATTGGCAAATATGAACTTTGATTTCGTAGCCACTAATCACTTTACCGGAATAGAATGGTGGAATAAGATTGACAATTTTCCTTATCCTACAAGATATATGGTTGAGATCTCACTGTTAATGTTCGGTTTAGGTGATCGTATAGATTCTGAATCAATAACTTATCTTCCACATAATGCTTTGATACCCAATAATGATGGATCTGGTACTAAATACCCTATCTCATTTCAGAGTATCAGAATCAATGACGATTGTATTTGTTATACAGTACAACCAGGCAATTGTTATACTGGAATACGCTATAATTGTTAATAATAACATGTGGAGTCATTCCATTTATGATAAGTATGTATTAAAGGTGAGTATTTCTATACTAGATAATAAACATCCGATTCCTCAACATAATACGTTATTACGAATGCGATTCAATCTATCCATCGAATCATTGTAAGATTCATTAGCAGCTTATTCTCTTTCTCATCGAGTGATTAAAGGTACTTTATGTAGCAGTCTTTGTATTGGCTAATTACAATGTGGTAATGTTTGTTGGCAAATCTTATGAACGGAAAGAGACAAGAACAGGAAAAGATTTGGGAGGATAACAATATGACATGCATTGAAACAATGAGTCCTCACTGAGGCATCGTCAAACACATTATCGATACAGTTGTTTAATTATGAAAAAGTCTTTCCTTAGAATAATTACAACTTCATTCCAGAAGTGCTTTGCTATATCCTATTGCCATTTAGTAATTTTACTTATCTGCCTAATAAAGAAATGAAAATAGCTCCGAGCGTATAGACCTAACCGAAATTGTAGATGTGCAAAGACGGGTATTTGAATCACAGTCCTAGAGAAGACCATCTTCATGCAGTCTATCCAGTAATGGACCTAATACCATAATTACTTGTTTTTCTCCCAATGTAATGGCTGACTCAATCCTAAGGACTATGGAAAGCATGTTTCTATCCTCTCTTGCAGTATATACCGCATCACCAATTATTTCAAATTCTTTATGATTCTGCTGCAACCATTGCTTCCATGCTCTTGTTCGTTGAAGATTTTCTTCCAGTGATCCAATGGCATAATCCAAATCTATTGCTTCTTCTTTATCAAAGAGATTCAATTTAATCATAGGAATCATAAGATCTCCGCCTATTACTTTTTCGTGAGACTTGTTCAATTTTTCGATAATTTCTTCTTCATAGCTGCTATCCTCAGGTGGTTGTATCAAATCATATTTGGGAAAAAAGTATCCTGCTAAATTTTTATCCCAGTCATAAACTTTGTATAGTGTATCTTCATATTCCATTTTCCATCTCTCCTTATTTTTCATTCCAATCAATCGGTATTATTAGATATTGAAATGGGTATTTGTAAGTTAGTGGCGGCTTGCCATTATTGTAGTTAAATTAAATATTTTAGCACACCTTAATTTACATATGATTTGAATCGAAAGTTGCATTATTATTATTATTATACATACACGTAAAGAAATTACTGCCGAAATATTCGATTAGATTTAGTAGCAAGAATTATTCACTAGAGAACAACCAATTAGATATTCACATCCTTATAAGCAATCAGATTTGGAAGAAGAACAGAATTCATAATTACCAAGAAATAAAATCTAGAAGTAATTTCAAATATGCTTTGAGAGAAGAATAGGGGATTCTGTCTAATAAATGTTAAATGAATGTCAACGAAAAGAAGAGTATATCAA
>JBKPPX010000273.1:0-1236 GCA_046733815.1 Thermoproteota archaeon
GGAACAGATTATTAAGACAGCTGTAGAAGTTACCAACCTTTTGATCTCTGTTGATGATGTACTGATGGCAAAACCAACCATGAATATTCATACACATGCAGATGGTACTGAGCATTCTCATCCTGGTGGAGATAAAAATCATGATCACTACTTTGACAAGTTAGGAAAAAAGCAGCGTCCTATGCATCACTACTATTAGTTAAAGTCAGAAAATAAATTATTATATTTTTAAATAATTTTCTAATTATATCTTTGTTTTTGCTGTTAATATATAGCTGCTTGTCGGCATAGGCTCATTTAATGTTATTTGCTTTTTTGGCATGTTATCTACCATTGCTTCGAACGTAATTTTTCTCAAGGTTTCAGGCACTCCAATCATAACATTATAAGTAGATAATATTTTTGATGCATTCTTTTCAATAGTATTAATAGATTTATGAGCACGCAGTTCACTAACAATATACGCACAATATATTATGAGTGATTCATTGGTGTTAATTTTCAAGTTCCGTGCAATTTTTTGTTTGATAATCTCTACTGTGCTATAAAATATTAGATCGTCAGACTTATCTTTATACTCAAAAACTCTGATAAGTGGAGGTGCATCTGGTTCTCCTTTTACCTGAGCTTTGATATTAATCATTGTCTTCGTCTCTTAGGAGCCTTTGTCTTTGGGACATTACCAAAGTCATATGTGTGTCCTTTTCCTCGATAGAATTTAGGTCTTACTGGGTTGCCTTCAATCTCGCCTTTCTTTGTCAGTGACAATCCAGCTAGGAGCTCGACAGTCAATCTATTTGCTAATCCCGATGTAATTCCACCATTATACGAGTTTTGATCGCTAACATCATAGTTTGGTGCGACTTCAACGAGATCAAATGCAAACCGATCTGGATCAAAGGAAGTTGATAATAGCCTCATCAACCTCATACCTTCCCTAGATGTTAATCCGTTTGGCTCTGGTTCCCCAGTTCCTGGAGCATATGCAGGATCAAATGTATCAATATCCCAGCTGACATAAACTGCATCGACATTATCATTAGCCCTGTCTACTGCTTCTTTTGCAATCTGATCAATTCCCAGCTCTTCTACATCTAACATGGTAAACCATTGAAAGTCTTGGTCTGCCATCCATTTGTATAGATCAGGACCTGGCCAGTAACCACGTGGGCCAATCAAACTATAGTTTTTGCCCTTCAGGCAGCCTAATTCCATGATTCTTCTTATATGCGCTCC
>JBKPPX010000274.1:0-10058 GCA_046733815.1 Thermoproteota archaeon
GTACAAACATATTACAAATTGGCTCATCGACAAATCAAATTTTAATCCCGGATAAAATTGCAAAACAAGGGGTTATTGTTGCTGATATAAAAGAGGCTTTAGTGCAACATGAAAATAT
This sequence comes from Thermoproteota archaeon, assembly GCA_046733815.1. Taxonomy (GTDB): domain Archaea; phylum Thermoproteota; class Nitrososphaeria; order Nitrososphaerales; family Nitrososphaeraceae; genus JAJNBK01. The sequence continues at coordinate 119 of JBKPPX010000274.1, forward strand.
TATAAGGGAAACTATAACTACTAATCAGTTGGACTATGATGAGGACAAATTCCTTGCATTAGAGGCAGCTGCTTTTCAGTCAGGTATTTTTATCTATATTCCAAAAAATGTAATACTTGAAGAACCAATAAGAATTGTAAAATCACTGGCAGATGATAGACTTTCTTCCATATCACGTAACATCGTGCTGGCAGACGTCAGCTCTAAAGCCACAGTGGTTCAGGAGATCTATGCACCACCGAATGCGACAGAGAAAGATATTCAACAAGCTTACTTTGAGTTACTTGAATGTCATGTGCATTCTAATGCTCATCTTGAAATGGTAACGTTGCAAGCTATGAGCGGAGATACTATAAATTTCTCAAACAGAAAGGCTTTCATCGACAGAGATGCTAAAATGTCTTGGTATTTAGGAATGTTTGGCACACAATTATCACGATATAAAGTCGACAGCATAATGAAAGGTCCAGGCTCAACTGCTGAAGATGTAGAAATCATCTTTGGTATTGGAAACCAATCATTTGATGTCACATCTAATTTAATTCATTATGGTCATAATTCTAGAGGCAGGGTTCTTGTCAAGTCCGTTATGAAAGATGCTTCAAAATCACTGTTCAAAGGCATGATAAAGATAGAAAAGAATGCCAAAGCCGCTGAGTCCTATCTTGCTGGTCATGCAATTCTACTGGACAAGGGCGCTAAATCAGATGCTATTCCAGGACTCGAGATCCAAACTAATGAAGTAAGAGCAACGCACTCTGCATCGGTAGCGCAGTTGGATGAGTCCCAGCTTTTTTATTTAATGACTAGAGGATTAAGTAGAGAGGGAGCAAAAAGAGAAATAGTCAGCGGTTTTTTGGAACCATTATCAAGAAAAATGGGACCAACTATCAGAGCATGGATCAATTATCTCATTGAAAACAAATGGTCTGGCAAACCTCTTATGCTCAAGACAGATGAAGCAATGGAACAGATCTTGGAAACAGAGAAGTCGCGATATAGAGAAACTCAGGACATCTTCGAGAAACACTACAAATACAGATAAATATATAGAATCTGATATGACAGAATGGATAAAGGTCTGCGAAGAAAATTCACTCAAAGACGGCGATTTATTAGATTTCGATTATAAAGATAAGAAAATACTTATAGCTAAAGCAGGAGATAAAGTTTTTGCCACAGATAGAATATGCACTCATGCATACGCTGATCTCTCTGCCGGATTTATGAACTCCAACGAAAAGACAGTCACATGTCCTCTGCATATGTCCATCTTCAAACTAGAAGATGGCGTTCCTCAGAATCTCCCTGCGGAACAACCATTGAATACTTATCCGCTCAAGACAGAACAGAGTTGGATATATATTTTTATAGAGTAACACGTAGTATCTGTAGTATAATCAAATATCTTTTTGTATTTTAATAATAAATTATCGATTCGCGGGAATATACTTGCCTCGTTATTACACGAACATATATGTATCTTTTACTATAACAAGTAAATGCATGACCGATCTTGAAGTATATCTACAAAAATACTTTGATTAATAGAAAAATCTCATAGTATTCTTGCTTTATCGGCAAAGATACGCTATTTTGATGTAATAAAAAATTTGGCTAAACAATGGATATACAGCTCCGTATTGTAATAATACGTTATTGCAAGCGCATGAAGTCAGAAATGGACATTTTATAGAGCCAACAAGGTTTCAGTTAAGAAAACACTTGAATCTTCTATTGGAAAACCCGAATTTATTTTAACAGAAAACAAAAACGTCAAAACTCTCACTTTGCGAATTAGGATAAATTATTGTTATATCGCAATAGAGAAGAACACAATAGCGTCAAATCTCGAAATAATCTTAAATCTGTAAAGGCAATGTTAATCGGTCTGAAGATGATGTTATTGTAGTAAGATATAATGATTGAATTAATATTTATTAATTTATCTATTGAGAGGCAGGACTATATTTTAGTAAGAAGAAATTTTCATTTTGCGAAAGCCTTGAGCTTGCTCCGCATTTCCTTATCTTTGGAAACAGATGGATGACTCGGATCTGCGAGTACTATTTCATACCAAAGATACATTCCATCCTTATGCAAATAATAAGAACCTAATACTTCCAAGTTTGGAAATATTTCATTGACTCTTCTTTCTGCCACTTTTCGCATGCTTATTCCCTGTTTAATATGAACTACACCGATATGTTTCGGCCGCCTACCTGACACTGGTCTCTGCTTTCTCATCCCACCTCTTCCTAATCTTGCACGAACTACAACGATACCCTGCTTAGCCTTATATCCCAATCTGCGAGCGCGATCTAGTCTACTTGGTCTTCGAATTTTAATAATGGCTGGTTCTGCCCTCCAGACAACAGCTTTGGACTTTAGTTCTTCACTATTTAACTTCCACATTTTTGTCCAAGTATCAGCCATGTAACTTCGCATATGAATGGCTATTATAATGCCCTTAATAATTGTATATTGAGATGCTATACTACAAAGAATATTATGTATTTGTCATTTGATCATGACTAATTTGAGATTTAAATAATAATTAATAGTTTGGTTTGTTTAATATTACCACAGTATTACTATTGTATAGTGCTCTATTTTTAACTTGAAGAATAATATGATGACCTATAAACTTATACTTATCTCCTGCTCTATAGAATACTATAGATATTAGTTTTTCCTATTATAGCTCTGATTTATACAGCGAGAAACTCCAATGCTAAAAATTCTATTCTAGTTGGATATCGATATATATTACTATTCTAAATAACGCCACGAATTATCTGTATAATTTTTTCTGCAATTACGATAGACGTAAGTTGTTGTGCCTCTTTAGTTTGGGCTCCTATGTGGGGAGTACAAATTACATTTGGAAGCTCTATAAGAAGGTTATTTAACGGCGGTTCTGTTTCGAAAACGTCCAATGCCGCCCCAGCAATACTGCCATTACGCAGCGCATTATAGAGCGCGCTTTCATCGATTACTCCCCCACGTGAAGCATTAATTATGTAAGCTGTTGGTTTCATATTAGAAATTAGTTCTGCATTAAATAGATGCTTTGTTTCTTCTAATAGAGGAACGTGGCAAGTAATAAAATCGGCGCTTTGTATCAAAGTGTTTAGATCAGTTACGATTAAGCCAACTTCTCTGATATAGTCACGTTCTATTGGATATGGATCGTATCCGATTATATTCATTCTTAATCCTTTTGCAATACGTCCTACATTCCGACCTATGTTTCCTACACCAACAATACCAAGATATTTACCACTCAGCTCAGTACCCATTAGATCCTTCTTTATCCAGTTTCCTTTCTTCATTTCTCTATCTGCATGAGAAATACTACGAGCAAGAGATATCATATTGCCTATAGTAAGCTCTGATACAGCATTCATAGCTGCCTCCGGCGCATTGATAACTCGAATTGATCTCTCTTCTGCTGCCTTTACTTCTATATTATCAAGGCCTACGCCTGCCCTTGCTATAATTTTTGCATTGGAAGCTACTTGTATAACTTCCCGGCTAATTCTGGTCCTACTTCTGACAAGAATCACTTCATAGTCCCTAACAATAGAAAGCAATTCATCTGTTAAAATATCCGGTTTGTAATCAACTTTCATCCCTGCTTTTTTTAATATATCAATTCCGCTCTGATGGATTGAGTCGCAAATAAGAACACTAACACTACTTTGCACAAAAGTTCGGCAGTATCGAAGCAATATAATTATTGCTCGTAAAACTTTGTCATTAATACTAAAAAGATAGCTATTGATCTAGTCCCGCTAATGAAACGACAGAACTTTGGTTAGGAGTTTCATATAAAGATAAAATAAATGCCGTTAAACCTGATTAAGTAAAGAGTGAATATTGCCAAATAACATCATATTTTAATCAGTTAATTAATATATCTAATAGTTAGTATATAAGGGCAATAGATTGGAATAGAACTGCGAAAATATTTGATGGCCATTTTTTGTACTCTGAGTTATTTGGATCGTCTAAATTGTCCAAGATGTAAAGTCGTGTAATTTGATAACCAGGGATAGACAAAATAGCAATGTCCAAAGTAGATATGAATAATAACGTTACCAAAAATCTATTGTGATAGCAGAGAGCATGACCTTGATGATTAAGATAATAAATGAAGAAAAAAAGAGTTTTGGACTGTAGTATATTCGAATTTGACCAGATCTTTTCATTTTTATTTATGGCTCTTAGATAATCGGCTGTCTGCGAAAGCAATATCGTTTTGCGATAGTTAATGTTAAAAGTTGTTTAATTATGAAAGTATGTTCTGTTATTTTATGTCAACCACACTTGATAATATTAAATGATTTCAGACCAATAACTTTCAGAATATTTATTTAGTCCGTCTTTGTCTTCATTTGGTGTTCTATCATCTTTTTCACCAATAAAATTACTCGAACTAACATTTGCCATAGTCACCTCGAAAATGCCAGTCTCTCCTTTTTCTAATTTATTTAATCTCTTATTCATCTCAGCTGCTACTACGTCCTTTGGTAAACCATTATGACTCATCTGATTATGTGCTTCTATCATCAATTTGACAGCATCATTAATAGATATTCTATCTTCTTCATAAGATGACGATATTCGTCTACAGATTGCATTAGCCTGTGTATATATTTGCTTATGTTCGCACTGAGTATTCTGCTTTACCATATTTCTAAGCATAGCACGCCTCTTCAAATTTATGATTACCAGTCTGTTGTATCTCTTTCGAAGAGTAGTATTATTATTATTTTTAGATTGAGTACCCTTAGGGGAAGACAATCTGTGAGATTTTCGATCTATTGACATCAATTTTCGATAGGATGCTTTTGATATATTGGTTTTAGTATTCTAATTAGAGAATGTCTTAATTCTTATTTTTTAATAATGATCGAGCTTTTCAATTAAATTTAGATCTTGCTATAATCTCGCCGGTTACATGATCCACATAGTATCTCCTCTGGGTTACCTTATTTTTAACTTCCCACGCAAAATGATTTCCTGTTGTTATTGTAGGCTCTGTCGTATCAAGGTATCGTCCTATAGAATTCGAAGAGATTTCAGAATAGTAGATCTTTCCATCACCTTTGATATATACATAATTTGTTGAAAAGTCATTTACTTTATTCTGTGTTAAGTTTTCTTGTCGGATTACAATTGAGACTGCCGTTTTGGAGGAGATTGGCAATTGACTAATCGATGGTCGATTTAAAGAATCTTGTAATGCTAGATAAGTTAACGACATCATTCCTACACCAATTGATATTAACAGAATCGCTTTCTTATTTATCATTGTCGAGTACATGTAAGAAACATCCTTTATCAAATATTGGATAAGTTATTATGACTTACAATGATAATGACAAATACCGCTGAATGTCTTCTTAATTTACTGCTATTCCATTAATCCGTTACAGTACTATCTTTTGAAAAATAAAAATTGTTATGATGGGATTTACTATTTCTCATATTATGATTTTCTTCTTAAGTATTTTTGTTTTATTGTAGTGATATCCTTCTGATTTATTTTCCGATCGTCATTTTTAAAATAAATACTCTATAAGTATTCCAAAACTGACACGTACTATATATTTATGATGAGTCTATTTACAAAAGTTAATAAAAAACAGGATATGACAGACCATAATAAGATCATCACTTTTTTAGACCAATAACATTATCATACGAGAGCGCTTTGTCAATCTCTTCTTCTGTCATCAATTGCATGCTTAACACTAATTCTTTTATGGTCTTATTTGTTTTTAACAAGTCCTTATAGATTTCTGCCGCCTTTTTATAACCAATATACGGAGTTAGCAATGTAACAAGAATTGGGCTTTTTTCTAGATATGATTCTAATTTTTTTCTATTATCCTTCAAACCATCAATCATATTGGCTGCAAAAATTGGAAGAAAGTTCTTCAGCATATCTGTTGAATCTAAAACACATTTTAACATTCCAGGTAGCATTACGTTGAGCTCAAATTGTCCAGCTTGCGCGGCCATTGCCACGGAAACATCGTTACCTATTATATTAAAGCAAATCATATTAAGGCATTCAGCAAGGGACGGATTGACTTTACCTGGCATGATAGATGAACCTGCATGTACAGCAGGTATCAGGATTTCTGCAAAACCTGCAGTTGGCCCTGAGGCCATCAATCTTAAATCATTTGCCATTTTGGTCAGCTCTATTGCAAGATTGCGAAGAGCAGAGGAGCAATTAGCTATAGTATATTTGCTTTGTAAAGAATAAAACATATTTGGAGATGGTTTCAGATTCAAGCGGGAGATTTTTGAAAGATATTCTATAGCAATTTCTTTATACCCTCTTGGAGCGTTAGCCCCTGTACCGACCGCCGTAGCTCCAAGTCCGACGTATTGCAAGTCCTCTATGATTCTAATTATTGTTAATTTTGACTGTAGCAAGGAATAAGCATATTCTTCAAATTCGCTTCCAAGTGTTACAGGCAATGCATCCATCAAATGAGTCCTACCAATCTTTATTACGTTGCGGAATTCTTCTCCTTTAGTAAATAATGATTGAATCAGTTTATCTAAAGCAGATATTGTGTCATTTATATTAAATAGGACGGCCATGTGCATTGCTGTTGGAAAAGTATCATTGCTGGACTGTGACATATTCACATGGTCATTTGGATTTATTATGTCATATTCTCCTTTTTTGTTTCCTAAAATTTCTAGTGCTCTGTTTGCAATTACTTCATTTGAATTCATGTTAAATGCAGTGCCTGCTCCTGAATTTATCGATTCAACAACGAATTGGTCAACTAATTTGCCGGCGAGAATTTCTTCACAAGCTCTTATTATGGCATCTGCCTTATTTACATCGAGAACATGAAGCTCTTTATTAGCTTTTGCCGCTGACATCTTAATCATAACATAGGCGTTGATAAGATTAATGTGGGCTCGCTGACCAGTAACTTTATACTGCTTTATAGCTCGTGCTGTAAAGGGTCCAAAATAAGCATCCGATGGAACCTCTATCTCACCTAATGAATCTGAATCGATTCTGAATCCTGACATCTCTCAGGCCACTACAGACAAAGCGTTAATAAATCAATCGACAACTGGTATCTTCAATATGATATCTTAACCTTGGTCTCTGGTTATAAATGAATAATTAAAGTTTCTTTGTAGAATGGATTCAGGGCTGTTTTAGATGCTGCTTTGACAAAGAACTGAGTGACTTCATCATGAAAAAAAATATATCTACGTTATCATCATGTTAGATTTGTGTTATTGATAGATGGTTTGTTGCGGATATGTATAAGCCCAGATAATAATTACTTATGCTTGTTTTATAATCACAGATTCCAAGATTGTGTATAAAACTGCTAATTCCTTAATTCTTGAATTGAAAAGTTTTGCTTATGGACTGATTGGTATTGCTAAAACCTTATCAGTCTAGCACTATTGGGTAAAGATTTCAAGACTTTGCCAATCTTCAAATCCGCCTTGGCAATACTTAAATAATGGCTCATAACTTTGTTTGGACAGGTATCCTGCGTTAACATCATCACTTTCAGACTCGTTATAAGTATTTATCAGAGATAACTATTCATAACGCTTAACTATCTCTATGGAACAGACGTATATCTGAAGAAAGAAGTTGGGTAAAGTTATATTATCTGACAAAAAGGGAATACGCCAGATAATTATCTTTGGTGGCCAAAATGAGAACGACGTCATTAATTTGATAGAGAGGAAAATACTAAATGACCATAACAGCGAAATCATAGTAAAACAATGGATTATCGATGAATATTGAGATAGCTGGCTCGACTAATTAACTGATGATATTTTGTCTGTTAAGTTGCCTGACTTGAATAATCCGTTAAAATATGATAATTGTGGATAAAGAATAAATTTAATCCATTCCTCATGTATTTCTTTTCTCTTTTTATCTCTAGTGCCCTTAACACTAACTTTGTGAGAAGTGTTCGCTACTTCTTTAGACGAGGCTATTCCTAATAGACAAACCGATATTAAATATCTAGAGTATGATCACTAGTAATATGTCATTAGATGCTCTTATCTTCCCTATGTCGGAATTTACATTTTTATTTTACTTTTAGCAAAAGATTATAAAGTATTTTAAATCACTAGTTTAATCTTCTATAAATATAGGTCTGCATATATATATATGTCGCCTTTATAAAGGCATTTTAGTATGCCTCAAACTAAGCCTATAGTAAGCATCGAGAACGTAGTTGCTTCTGCGACTATAAATCAAACTGTAAACTTAAACTTAATCACTCAGATTTTTCCAGATGTGGAATATCATCCAGATCAATTTCCGGGACTCGTTTTTAGGTTGAAATCGCCTAAAACGGCTACTCTAATTTTTAGTTCCGGTAAGATGGTATGTACGGGAGCAAAGTCAGAAGAGCAAGCAATCAAAGCAGTAAAAAATGTCGTTCAAAAATTAAAAAAAGGAGGAATCCCAATACAACATGAACCGCAAATAGAGATCCAAAATATTGTGGCCTCAGCAAGCCTTGGGGGAAAAATCCACCTTGAGCTTGCTGCAAGGGTCCTTCCTCGGAGCATGTACGAGCCCGAACAGTTCCCCGGTCTAATACATAGAATGCTAGACCCAAAGACAGTGATATTGTTGTTTGCTAGTGGTAAATTAGTTTGCACGGGAGCAAAGAAAGAAAGCGAAGTTTATAGAGCCGTTCACAATCTTCATACATTATTAGAAGAGAAAAATTTAATGATTTACGAGGGCTAATCTGTTTCTAATTCTATGTCTGTTTTTTGCTTCATTATTTCTTCTAGCGTATTTTCATCTAATAGACCTTTATCATGCAAAACATTAACCATGTCATTAATCGTCGCTATCGAAACGAGTCTTACATCGATATCCTCTAATTTTTCTTCTGCTCCTTCAAGTCTACTAATAATAGCAATGGCATCTTTAACAATGGCTCCGTTCTCTCTTATAACTTTGGTGGCATTACTCAATGATATACCTGTTGTTGCCACATCGTCAATTAGTAAGACTTTTCCGCCAGGTTTCAAATAGCCTTCTACTATTTTACTTCCGCCGTATGGTTTTGAATCTTTTCTTACGTAAATGAGCGGTTTTAGCATTTCATAACCTAAGGCAGAGGCAAATACTAGTCCAGAAGTTGGGACGGAACCAAGGCAATAAAAATCTGAACCAATTTCTTTATTTATCATATCTCGCAATGCATGTATAGCAAGACGGAAATAGTTAGGGAAGCTCTGTAAGATTCTTAGGTCAATATAGTAAGGGCTCTGCTTTCCACTTGCTAATGTGAATAGTCCAAATTTTAATGAGTTACTTTTAAGAAGAAATAACGCCATTTCCGAAACAAAATTTGTTTCCACGCTGTCTTTTGTTATGAAAGAGATTTATTTTAACTGATCATCAAGTACTAGCAATGCCAGAGATTTGGTTCAAATACGGTACCACAGATATTGTTCTTGACATTAAATTTGAAAACCTGCTTAAACATGTGTCATCGGACTATCCATTATTAACCGACGATGAAATTAAATTGGCATTAAAAGATGTCATAATACGAGATAACACCCTCATTTTGGTCTTATCTGGTTCTAGGTCTATTGCTAAACTCATTACAATACTTTCTCAAATAGCACAGTCTAAAGGTTTCGAAAAGATAACCATAGACGTTTTGTCTAATATTGCAGAACCGCTAAAAGGCTACCTTGGAGATACAAGAATTTCTTTAAATCGAATTGATTATCTATCCTTACAAGACAGAATCAATAAATTTCAAAATGCCTTTTTTATTTCACATGTAACATATGATCCTTTATTCGGTTTTAATGGTACTCCTACACTAGTATTACGCAATTTTATGAAGGATAAAATGTATGAAGCCTTTAAATCTAGACA
>JBKPPX010000275.1:0-2274 GCA_046733815.1 Thermoproteota archaeon
GAGAACAACAAGCTACTGTTTTCACACCAACCTTTTCATATTTCATAAACCGATGTAAATTACATGATGTCACAGTCAATAAAGTACCATTAAATAAAACAGATAATACTTTGCAGAAAGAAGAATTTCTGAAGAGTGCCAAACAATCTAATATGGTATACATTTGCTCTCCTAATAACCCAACTGGCAATCAATTTGACAAGCGATTAGTTTTAGAAATTATAGACATACTTGAAGATAAATTAATTGTAGTGGATGAGGCATATGTTGAATTTGCAGATTATTCTTTAACTTCAGATATTGCAAAATATAATAACATTGTCATATTGCGCACTCTGTCTAAAGCATTTGGATTAGCTGGCGCGAGAGTAGGCTACTTGATAGCTAATGAAAAATTTGCGCAGCTTTTTAGATCAGCAATCCAATCTCCATATCCAGTAAATAGTTTATCATTAACAATAGCAAGCATGATGTTATCTAATTACAGTTATATCAAAAATACTATTGAATTAATTAAAAATGAAAGGAAAAGAGTATTTGACTATCTCACCAAACTGAAAGGAATTAAGGTTTTCAATTCTAATGCAAATTTCATTTTCATCGAAACCTATGATAAATATAATGCGATCCTAAAAGAGTTAGAAAAACAAGGAATAGTTGTTAAAATGATAGGAGATATTGAAGGCTACAGAGGTTGCATTAGAGTTACTATTGGTACGGAGGAAATGAATGACAAATTTATCAAATCAGTAGAAGTTGCCACATAAAGCAGGATAAGTTATTTAATTTCCTCTATTCAAATACAATTATATATAAAAATCTGGTTTTTACTGCAATAATATATTTGGCAAATAAGGATGGCGTAGGCAAATTCTGACAAAAAGCGAAAACTATTATTAATAGTAGATTTGGTGTAAATATCTATTATTATTTTGCTATATGTCATTCACCATGTTTTATATAATCAATTGTTCACGTCGAAGAAAATTAGGTTATGAATTTATAGATTCAAATACAATAAAAGTGACAGATGATGACAACAAGCAGTTGCAGCAATATTATATAATTAAAAAACTTAAATCATTTAATCCAGAATGTATTCTTTTTGATATCGACGGGGTATTAGTTGACATAAGAAATTCTTATAATATTGTAATTAAAAAAACCATAGACTTTATACTTAAATACACAGCCGGCCATACCTTTCTAAAGGAAATAGTCAATGATGAAATAATCCTAAAGTTTAGACAGACAGGTGGCTTCAATAATGATGCTGATACCACTTATGCCATCGCACTGGCAATATTGCTAAATCCGCATAAAAGCATTAGATCGACAAGGGAATTTCTTAGTTTTATTGCTAAAAATACAGATGAGGGCGGTATTATTTCTGTTGAAAAATTTTTGTCATCATATTTCCATTATGCAGATATTCAGAAATTGAAAGAAAAATTGGTTTATCCTGCCCCAGTTGGCACCAGTTTGCTTGCAACAGTTTTTGATGAATTTTTTTATGGACCAAAATTGTTCCTAAAATACCACAAGATAAAACCAAAATATTATTTTGGAAAACCTTTGATCGAAAATGACAAGCTTTTAGCAACCAATACTACAATTAACAAGATTACCAAGAGATTTCATGGCAATCTTGCGATTATATCAGGTCGAAGTAAGATCGCAGCAGAATATTCAATGAAGCCAATATTCAATATATTTAATCAAAGAGCTTGTATATTTCTAGAAGACGAAAAACGTGAATACAGCAAGCCTAATCCTTACGCAGTAAAGAAAGCTATGAAAATCATGAATAGTAAAACTGCAATATACATTGGAGATTCAACTGAAGACTTACTAATGGTTAGGAGAGCAGAAAAAGAGAAAGATATCAAAATAGCATTTTTTGGAGTTTACGGATGCAGTACGCGGCCTGCATTAACTGCAAGACAATTCAGAAAAATTGGGGCAGAAGTGATAATGGAAAGTGTCAACATATTACCAAACATATTAAATAAAGTGTTAATAAAAGAATGATTATCGTTGGTTTCTTCTGCTACTACTATCGAAAGAACTGCCAAGACAGAAAGAATCACTAAAGAAACCTCTGTCATAGTAGAGGTAAATATTGATGGTACAGGAAAGACAACTATAAAAACAGGTCTTCCCTTTTACGATCATCTTGTTACATCGATTGGTAAACATGCCAAGATGGATATTATTCTAACTGCTGAATCAAAAGATAGCGTCATACATCACCTAGTAGAAGATATTTCAATT
>JBKPPX010000276.1:0-3306 GCA_046733815.1 Thermoproteota archaeon
GTACATATCATTCCAAGCCATAGGCGAATATTGTTGCCATAAAGGCATAAATGGTGTAAATTGATTGGGATGAATTAAGTTGTTTTTATCGTCTTTGTTCCTATCGCTGCCGCTATGTCGCTCTTCTTCTTCCATATTGTATGACTGAGCGGATATTTAATAAGTTTTAAAGTCTCCAAAATGGTATATTTAATAGTATCCTGCGTTTTTTTATAAAAATAGGAGTACACTGGTTACTATTGCTGATAAATATTCTTTCTGGAAGCAACTATCATGATGTATCTGTTCTGCAATCGCTGTGGTTGCTCCAAGGAATTGTCAGATACTCTCTGCTTATAAAGATATCTATGTAACATTAGAGATCAAAGGGGTTGTTAGAAAGCCAGAAACGCTAGATACAAAACCACAGTTGTTAAAATCTGATACATGTTATAAAATCCAGACTCAGTAGATTTGATAGTTAACATACAACGGATTATAGTCACTCTAACTTTGTTCTACTATATTATTCTCTCATTTGGTACACAATGTAATGATGATGACATGGAAGATATTCTAAGGTAATGGGTACCTTCACTGAGTATTCAATGGAACGCGTTGGATTCAGAACAGGATTGACATTGCAAAAGGCCCAGCGCAATGTGATTGTAATTGAATATGATTGTTGTTCTCTACTCATAGTTAGTAATGAATATAGTATTGGATGACCATTGGTGCGGGTTCGGTGGAATATACAAGACAGAGATTTGACTCTATTTTGTCACCCAACTTAATAGACATCTTTTTTCATTAAAATGTATAATATATTACTATGTGAATAAGGAGCAAATAGTGACTATGATAATACTAATGAGGCTATTTGGTGGACTTGTTGGTGGCTGGTCCTATTGCTAGCTTGCTAGATTATCATGCTCCTCCAGTAAAACACTTCTGATTATTTATCATCATTCCAGAATTCATTGGATTTACATGCGCAGGTATATAATGATGTATTATGAAAGATCAAGCAGGAAAAAGCAATGATGACCGGAAATTGTGCTGACATACTCAGAGGCTCTTTAGATCCTGTGGATTATCAACGGACTGTTATGACTCTATTATTCTATAATTTAAATGATATTCATTTCTCTTAATTTGCATATTCATTCATAACATGTTTCTTTATCATATCTTATTCATTAGTATACGTAAAAGAGAAGAGGATATTAGAATAACATATAATGATAAATGATACAACAAGCTATCTTCTTATTTTTGTCGACTCTATTGCATTCTTAGAAAAGCCTAGATGAAATGTGATATGTGAACTCTTTTAAATAATAAGAGTTCTTGTTACTAATGCATATATGGTTGCTACTGGATTCTTAGTGTTTTATCGTTTTAAAGCAATGAGTAAAGATGAAGCCAACAAAGCTAATACCGAATGGCACGAATTAAAGAATAACCTACCTTCTGGTATTGAGCTTGTAGGAGAATATATCCATGCATGGGGTACAGAATATAATGGTTTTTTGCTATTTGAAGCTGATAGTGCTGATTCATTTTTAGACTGGTGGTCAAAGTTTAAGGATACTATTAGATGGTATGTTGAAGAGACACATACAATATTAGCAAGAAGAAGGTAGTAGTAGTAACTATAATTTTTATGCGTATATATAAGACAGGATAAATTATTTTTCTATTTCTTTATCTCTTAAACCTCTTATCTTTCTCAAATAAGAACATAACTAATGCTTGTTTGGTGGAATGTTAGAGAGGGAATGTTAGAGAGACACAGAGTTGAGTCAGATTCCAACTGAACATACTGACAAGATTAAAAAATAGAAGGTTTTAGCTGAAAGCTAATGTACACAACGCGTTTTACTCGCATTGCCTCCTGGAGTAAATTCACATTCTCTATCGGGAGGCTGTGCTGCTTTTGCTTCTTGTACAGTCATAATACTCATTTTGTTAAAATAATAGTATAAAATATATATCATGAAATTCTTGTCCTCCAAAGGAATAATTTCACTATAACCTCCCTAAAATTCATATTTTAACTTTTGGATTATAAAAGAATGAATACAGCTGCAATATTAGTAATTGTGCCAGTCATAGCTGCATTAGGACTCATAACAGCAATTGTAGTTATTGAACCAGCAGCATTAGCAGAATCCCATCCACTCACTCAAGGACAATGCATCCCAAAAATAGAAAACCTCACAAAGAGACAATGTCAAGATATATTCCAGAATAATCCATAGACATAGAACAGATAATTCAAATGTTTGAAATCGTCTAATCCTGATAACAAAATAACTACAATGACTTTCATAGCTTCAGTATATATCATAAGCGTACTAGACATCTACACTCCTTAACTAACTGAAGCTAAAGGATGCGGTAATGGTATTGGCTTTAATGCAAGTAAAGGACGTTGCTTCAATCATTAGCACGAAGGAGGTGAAAGAAATAACGAATAGGAAATATTAGTAGTGTTGGCCATCGTACTAGCCCTAGGACTAGTAGCAGTAACAGCGGTAGAGGTCCTTACTATATAAGAAGTGGAGGCTGCAGGATGTCCCGTCATCACTCTTGCAATCAACGCAAGTAAAGGCCGCTGTTTTGGTCACTAAGCTAGCTGTATCTAACTCTCCTTTTCTTTTATTTGATTAACTTATTTTGTCGTGTATTATTACACAGTGGGTCTAAATAAAGACTAAAGATTGATTTGGGCCCAAGGGTCTCCGTGACGATATCGGTTCAATAATAGGATTCTAATTTATGCTATTACGCTAGAATTAAAGGCTTTCTCCATGATTTTGATAAGGAATCAATTATAGGAATATAATAGCATATTCGTTTATGGATTTATATCCAAATACCAGTAAGAGAAAAGAAAGGAATCTATTTGTATTCTATATTCTTGTAAAACTATTAGAGTACAATGGAACCATCTGACTTCAAAGAACTGTTTACCTATAATCACACAGTCAGACAAAATTATATTGATGTATTTAAAAAAAATTTATCATGGCTAGACATGATCAAAAACCATGAAACTGCATGGTTATCATTAAAAGATACTTTACTGCATATAATTTGGGCTGAAGACTCATGGATTAATTATTCTATTCAAGGACTAGAAGATCCTAATAGACCATTTCCTTATTCTAATTACAAGTCATGGAGTGTAATTGACGACTATAACTTTGAGTGTATTTCAAAAGTCAACAATTATCTATCTTCACTTAAACCATATGATCTTTACAAATCAGTTTCAAGGATTAACAATGATGGAATAAGAAGAACTACAACAGTTAAAGA
>JBKPPX010000277.1:0-3785 GCA_046733815.1 Thermoproteota archaeon
ATCCTTTAATCTATTTGCTTGGCTATCTCGCTTGCATGAGATGTAGTGATAATTGATTTCCTCTGGCCAATATTCACTGACGCAAAGACCCTTATTGTTTGGTTTAAAGTCTTGCACTTGTTCATCGTACGTCCAGCCTTGGTCCTAGAAAACCCTATTTTCATAGACACATTAAAGGATACAAACCAGAAGAAGTAAAAAATCTAACTAGCATCAACTCTGTTAGTTTCATGTATGTTCCTGTTTTTGATTCTTGTAAGACTCTATTGCAGTCAGAATGACTTTCTTGGCTTCGTTCGCATTTTTCCATCCTATGACATTTACCTTCTTTCCTTCCAAATCTTTGTAGGTTTGAAAGAAGTGAGATATCTCTTTCAGCATATGCTTTTCTATATCTTTAATGTCTTTGTAACCTGAATATCGTGGATCATTTCTTGCTACGCATAAAACCTTATTGTCTGTATTTGGTCCGTCGCTCATTTTCAATAGAGCTATGGGTCGGGCTTCTATCAGAATCCCAGGGTATGTGGGATTTGTCACCAGCACTAAAACATCCAACGGATCCCCGTCTTCAGACAGTGTCCGAGGGATCATTCCATAATCTCCTACGTAAAATATAGGGGAAAAGAGCACCCTGTCTAATCTTATCATGTCAGTCTTCTTATCATACTCGTACTTGTTTTGGGAACCTTTTGGTATCTCTACTATTACGTTAATTACATCGGGTATTTTTGGTCCAGCAGGAATATCATGGTACAAGGTCATTCTCACTTTATTATTCGCAGTAAAAAAGACTGCTGCTTTGATAATGACAAATAGAATGCAAATTTTTTGTGCTCCGAAATACGCCAATCCTTAAGGAGCCATAAGGCTGCATCTTATTCAGTGTGAACCAGATAATATCTTTCTACCCTGTCGTCAGTATGCTCAAGATTGCCCTTTGTATCGAGGCCATCCAGTGCGCAGCTTAGCACATCTGGACGTGCGACCGACCAGTGATCATCAGAACTAAGAGGATCAATACCACAAAACTTGCACTGTCACGTAAAAGCAGTCGAAAACCCCCCTGATTTTGCAGCTCAGATCTCCAAAAGGGTAGATGCTATGTTAATGTTCATCCTCTTGCCGATAGTTGACATACAATATAATCACGTTCGTGGCTATCGACGCTTCAGAACCATTACGTCAGTTAGACGGAATCTCCTCCCTCTTCATTTAACAAACGTTCTTATTGCATGATGTAGAATTTAATGGTATACTTACTGCCTCCCCGAGAGGTTTGTGGGGCCTCGAGATTCAGATCATATCTTTTCAATTGTCATTTTCACACTGAGTCGTGGGGGCAGGGTGACGTAACCTCTACCCAATTACGCATGCGGTACTAGTCCTTCGATGCTCATACGAGTGGAAAAAATATCGAGCCTAATGATAACAAGAAGCCTTAGATACTGCGGCTCAACTTTATAGTGTGAGCCGCGATGATGTTGTTATTCCTAGCTGATGGCCAATGATGCTATAGGAGATCATCATAACTAATACCATCCAAAATCTATAGGAACGGCAATCACCTAGAAGAAGAAACAACGAGGAGAGGAAAATGGTGGCTAAAAGTTAGCCACATCTGTTGTTTCTTTTTTTGCTGACTACTCACTGCCACCAATCTCTGCAATCGCAGCTGCAAAGAACACTGCGAGCATAATAAGAGGAGTAGGTGCTTGTATTGCTTCTTCTCCACCAGATGGCTTTTCCCTCTCCTTTCCGTGGCATGGAAGATATATGATGGCAACTCCAGCCCGTGCAATTACAGCGCCTATTATATCGAACCTGTCGGGGCTTTGACTTGAAAAAAATTCCATGCCCCAACTACAGCTATGACGATAAGATACCACCATATGCAGCATAAATCCTGTGAAAGTGCGACCGCCGAGGTCGTGGGTTCAAATCCCACCTGGTCCATTTCTTTTATTCTGGTTAACTACGGCATTATTTTGAGCTAGTTTTCGGTGATTGTAGGACCAACACTTCTAGTCCACCTCTCTCTGTCTCTAAGTGTCAGCGTGTCTATAAGTGTCATCATTGTGCATTGCTTCCTCCTTTTCTCTTTCTTTCGTTTTCAAAAGCCGTTTCAATTTATCTTCATATCCAGGCAAGAACCAACCGCTAGGTGAAAATTCTTAGGGAAGAATTACACTATAGTCTTATTTGTTCCCGAACTCGTCTTTTGTTCTGGAAATTATGAGAGCATCATCGTCACGATTATTTGCACTTACGATAAATGTGATAAGTCTAACAGCAATTGCTGCGCTTCTTTTTTCTGCAAACATTGAGACAGGAAGCGCACAGCAAGGCGAGCCACAAATAGAGACCGATGGAGGACTGACAGCGACGTTAAATGGTGAGAGCTTTACAACTGGCGATATAATTACAGTTATCGGTTCTGTTGAAGAGCGAGGTCCTTATTCCGAGGCTTTGATACAAGTAATAGACCCAGAAGGCAAGACTGTTGAGTTAGCTCATGTTACGGTAGTTTCAGCTGGCGATTTCACACAGTTCTATCACAGTTTTGTAGCAGGTGAGAATGAAGGAAAGCCCGACGATGTAGAACCAATGGTAACAAGTGGCAACTACCAGATGGTAGTCCAATTCGGTACAGACAGTGTTAAATTCATTTTTGGGTATACTGCAACAACAGGAGCAACTACTACGGAAGCGACAACGAGTGATAATAGAACTGGCAGTGCCGGCGCAATAAATGTAACAGTAATAAACCAATTGACAGCACAGGCAATAACGCATACAGAACAAGCATACATAGCAATGCAGAACAATGATACTCAAGGTGTATTTGGGAACTTGAATTTAGCTTTAAATGAATTAGAGAGCGTACAAGGTAACTTGACTTTAACTGCACCCGACGGCAGCAGTAGCAGCAGCAACATAGGCAATAATACCGCGGCAGAAAAAACAACAACAGGGGCTGTTACTAGCGGCAGTAGTAGCCGTAGCGACAATGACGGTGAGACTACTTGACGTTTCCATAGTTTCAGACTCTTCAAGTCTGACTGATGGTGCATACCAACCAAATCCAGTTCAAATTAGCATCGGGAGATATACAGTAACATGGACAAATGATGATTCACAACTATACACTGTCACATCAGGAGTAAATGGACAGCCAGATGGCAGGTTTGACTCCAGTATAATGGCTCCAGCTGCTACCGCAGTAATTTTTAAACAATTACTTTTGAAGTATTATCTCGTATTGGTATTATTTGGCAATTGTCCTCTCTTTTTCTTCTCCTTATCCTTCTCTTGTTCTTCTTCTTCGTCTTCCGCAGGTGTTGATGTACTCGTTACTCGATGTTGTTCTTTCTCCTTCTCTTGCTTCAATGGGATATTTCGTTAGCATATGGGAGATATATCTTATCCCATTTTCTTGTTTATGGTCTACTGCAGAGTTGCAGGTTTAGCCTATTGCTTGTCTCTCTGTTACTACTCATGTATTGCGATTATTCTGCAAAAAGCTGTATGGCAACAATAATCTCTGATTTCGCTTCCAGTCATACACGGTCATTTCGTTAGAGATGATCTAATCATAGTAAAGGATCTTATCGATAAATATAACAAAGATACCAAACCGGAGAATCGAAGGCGTGTAAAAGATCATGCGCTGCAATGGAACGATTAATGGAGATAAAAAATACATTCATAGGCATTCGAGAATCCAAGACTAGATCCTGATAGATTCCTCAATTTCTACATAAATTACAGGAAGGACTTGCTCT
>JBKPPX010000278.1:0-1436 GCA_046733815.1 Thermoproteota archaeon
GAATAATGATCACGGCTTCGCACAATCCACCTGAATACAATGGAATAAAGCCTACTGCTAATGATGGGATAGAGATTTCTAGAGAAGATGAGTTAAAAGTTGAAGACGTCTATTACTCAAAAAGGTTTTCCAAAATTGATGGTTTTGGTAGAGATTTTACCAACGAGACCATAATAGATTCTTATATAGAGGCAGTGCTCTCGCTCGTAAATGTTGAAAAGATCAGGCAAAGAAAGTTTACAGTTGCTATGGATATCGGAAATGGTGCCCAAGCACGTGTGGCTCCAGTCTTGTTAAATAAATTAGGATGCAAACTAATTACTATAAACGGCAATATCGATGGAGATTTTCCAGGACGCGGTTCAGAGCCTACTCCTGAAAACCTTAAGTCGCTTTCTAGTATGGTGAAAAATTCAGAGGCCGATTTTGGAGTAGCATATGATGGAGATGGAGATCGGAGCTTGTTTTGCGATGAGGAAGGAAAAGTACATTGGGGGGATATGGTCGGAACAGCAATAGTAAGATATCTATTAAAAACAAAACATAGGGGAGCAGAAGTTGTATGTCCAATCAACACCACAATGGCACTTTCTTTGGTGGCAAAGGAAGCAGATTCAAAGGTAATTCATACTAAGGTTGGAAGTGTCGAGGTATCAAGAGAGATGTTAAGGCGCAAATCATTCATCGGCTTAGAAGACAATGGCGGGTTTATGTATGGCAAATTAAATGAAGTTAGGGACGGAGCAATGACTACCGCCTTAGTTTTGGAAATGCTATCATTATCGAATAAAGAAGAACAGACATTGTCACACATAATTTCTTTGTTGCCAAAAATATTTCAATATAAAACTAAGTTTAGATGCCCTACAAAGCAGATTGCAAATACTATCGTGAATATGTGCATAGAACATGGCAGTCCAAAAAAAATTGAAACTCTTGATGGGGCGAAAATTTGGATAGACGAGGAAACGTGGATCATGGTTAGACCTAGTGGAACAGAGCCCTTTGTTAGAATGTACGCTGAATCTGTAGATAGTTCATTGCTAAATTCGAAAGTATCAGAATACCGTAGATTAATTGAAAGTAAAATATCGACTACTCAGTAGGATAAAGATGGACAACATTTTTAATACGCTTCTTCTTCCCTTACAGCGGAATCAAGATGATCCCGATGGGTGATAGAATTAGCTATGAGTAAACCATATTATGTGAAATTTGAAACTCCTAAAGATTTAGTAAACGCAGTTTATGAAGCGGTACGCTTAGCAAAACAGAGTGGTAAGGTAAGAAAGGGTACGAATGAAACTACAAAATCAATAGAACGTGGTATAAGTCGACTGACTGTTATAGCTGAAGACGTAGAACCACCAGAAGTTGTTGCACATCTGCCTATTCTCTGTGAAGAAAGAAACACAGCCTATATTTTTGTGCCAAGT
>JBKPPX010000279.1:0-2176 GCA_046733815.1 Thermoproteota archaeon
CATAACAGTAGCTTTACCAATACCACTTGAAGCTCCAGTTACAATAACTGATTTTCTCAATAATTTATTTCTACGTTACGTAGAAATTAGTATATCTCTGCTTTTGATTCTTGTCATATCAATGTTAGGAATTGATAATATTAGCTCAGTTCACAACTATGAGTACATTACAAAGTACAATAAGCCAAGAAAGATCTGCCGAACAGAGAACCGAAATTGATAGAGTATCATTAACTAAGAAGGAGAGAAAGGGTTATGAAAACCTTGTTGAAGAATTGACAAAATAATGCTATAGATGCTGCTCAGGCCTCTTCTCCCAATCCTCGGTTTTCGCTGCCGCAATCATCGTCATTTACATTTCCAAACAAACCCCTGAATCAAATTGATATCTGCAGAATAAAAGAGTCAGAAATTTATAATGATGATAAGGATAATGGTAAATGAGATATCACTCATCTATAATAGATAAACAACCAAAAGAGAATAACTTGATTAGATAGTGAATAATATAGCTGTTTTAAAGCATTTTGTATACTCTTATAATAATTATTAATTGACATCATCATCATCTTCTGGATTCGTCTTAATTGATTGTGATTCTCCTTTTTCAGAAAACATCATTAAAGAACTAAAAAAGATACAAGAGATTGAAGAATTCTATAGAGCTCAATGTATTTATGATATAGTCGCTAAAGTTAATGCAGATTCTAAAGATCAATTAAATGAAATTATTGTAAGGAAAGTAAGAGAAATAGAAGGAATGGAGAATACTTTAACCATGATTATATTATAGTCTCAAAAGAGACAAAGAGAAAGAGAGTAAGCATAATTATTTTCAATCTTTTTTATCATTGCATAGGAATGGCAATTTCAAATAACATCTTCATCTAACTAACCAAGCATCATGTCCAAATGCAACACCTGATATCATTTACAACTAGACCATACAGCAATTAGAATAGGTTTGATTATCTCGGGGCAATAACTGTTATTGAAATGTTGTTTTATGGATATATGGAAAGATAAAGAGTATACAGGTAATTAGTTATTGATACAGATGTAATGTCAAGGTCATAAGTAGTGATTCAGTATAGGGCATTGTTGCAACCATTATTTGGAAAGAAGAAGCCTAAAATAATGAAATACCTCTATCAATAAATTTTATTAATCAGATAAGTTATACTATTTTTAATTGAAGCAGTATTCTGATGATAATATTCCATTAGAACAAAGAAAATATATTGAATCCATCACCAGTGGAACTGCAACAAGCTCAAGAACAATCTGTAAGGCTTGTGATCAGGGAAGACATAATGAGTGCAGTACTAAGTCTGATTGTTATTGTGCGAAAAATGGACACAGAATATTATAAGGTCGAATCTATCTTGTTACATTATACCGAAGATATGTTAAACTATATCTTACGCCAAAAACTATAATCTTAAGCCAAATTTCCTGATGCATTAACTTGAATGTCAAATTCAGCAAAGGTGAATGCATGCTATTATATATTGAAAATTATGAATCCTAATAGAAGAATACTTACATAGGGCTTGAAACGCATCTCCTCTACTTCACGTAATTAAATTAAATTTATTCCATATCCATTCCGCTTCTTCTTGATATTTCTCTTCACTATCCAATCTTGCCTCTGTTATACGAATATTCCAGAAGTAGAAGAAGAAGAGTACTTGTTAGGATATAGATCTTTAATTTCTTTTTAGAGTATTCTGCCTTATGTAATGTCGAAAATACTCCTAAGATATTGCAGCCTCCATATCCTTCCTCATGTACAATACATATAGTATTATTATTACTATTCATAATTATACATTGGAAAATATATCCTAAAAGTGTTGATTGATGCAGTTACTATGAAAGGAGCTTATGTAACAGTTGTAATTCCCTTGTTGCTTCTTAAAAAATGCAGGAATGCTGGATTTGATTGTGATATTATCATCAGAGAACGTACAGAAGATGAAATCATGGCATATGCTGCAGAGTACACAGAACATAATACAACTGGGATACTTTTAGTGAAAAACATAGCCATTACTGTCGTTCCGAATTACGATTCCTGTAGCCGCATTTGGTCAAATCTACTTATATTGAATTTCCTAGTATGCCTAGCTGCCCTATTTAACAAGCTGCGTAGGAGCTTAGTATAGGCTATACT
>JBKPPX010000280.1:0-4700 GCA_046733815.1 Thermoproteota archaeon
AGTAGTTAAAACTGAATTGTTACCAGCAGCAGCAGGATATGACCGAGCTATTACTGTTTTCTCGCCTGACGGAAGATTGTATCAGGTAGAATATGCCATTGAAACTGTCAGAAGAGGGACATTAGCTATTGGAATAAAA
The DNA here is from genome assembly GCA_046733815.1 of Thermoproteota archaeon. Lineage (GTDB taxonomy): Archaea > Thermoproteota > Nitrososphaeria > Nitrososphaerales > Nitrososphaeraceae > JAJNBK01. The sequence continues at coordinate 140 of JBKPPX010000280.1, forward strand.
AGTAGAGACGGTGTTATTCTAGCAGTAGAAGAAAAAGCTAGAAAGTTGCAGATATCAAATGTTACACAAAAAATTTTTCAAGTCGATGATCATATTGGAGTCGCTGCAGCAGGATACATTCCTGATGCCAGAACTCAAGTTGATCATGCAAGATTTTTTGCACAAAGCAATCGACTCATCTATGACGAGCCAGTGGATGTCGAGGGAGTAGCAAAAAATATTGCAGATATGGCTCAGCAATTTACTCAATATGCGGGTGTACGACCTTTTGGCGTAGCCTTGATTCTTGCAGGTGTTGATAAAAATGGAGCCAATCTTTATCTAACTGATCCAAGCGGTACGTATATCGGATATGATGCCGTGGCAATAGGCGCAGGAAGCGATCAAGTGACTGAATTCTTAGAAAAAGGTTATAAAAGTGATGTCTCGATGGAAGAAGCTGCTGCACTAGCAATAGAGTCAATCTACCTTGTAAGTGAAGATAAGACCGGCACAAGACATGTAAAAATGGCAATTATTGATAATAGTACAAAAACGATGCGAAAGGTAGAAGAAGGCGAAATAGATAAGTATGCGTCAATGGTTAAAGAAGGAGCAGAAAAAAAGACGCCACAGTAAAAACTCCTCTGACTTTTAAGAATGCTTGTGTAGTATTGGTTTAAATAATCTTAAACCAATTTTTACTTATGGTTGTCAAGATTGGGGATAAAGCACCAAATTTGAAGGTAGATGAGTGGATTCAGGGAATGCCAACCAATATTGATAAAGAGATAGGCAGTGTTGTCCTCATTGAAGTATTCCAGGTAAATTGTCCTGGTTGCTTTTTATATGGAATGCCTGATGCAATAGAGATTTATAGAAAGTATAGCAATACAGGTGTCAAGGTACTAGGTATTGCAACTGCATTCGAAGATTTTGATAAAAATACATTAGAGAACTTAAAGCTGTTGCTTTCTACGGGACAAGTAATTGGAGAAACTCAAAAGGTACTTGGCCAATATGGCAAGCTCATCGAAGGAGCCAAATTACCTTACAAGATCCCTTTTCCCGTAGCGATGGATTCTTTAAAAAAAGAATCCGCTGTTTTATCTGAGAGTAGAATCATGGATTTTGTTGAGAGCAATGTTCCTGATTTTAAATCTTATTCTGAATCAAATAAATTGATTCTAATCGAAAGGGTGAAAAACTACCTAAAAACAAAACAAAATTCAGCTCAGACATTCGAGGAGTATGGCCTACGAGGTACCCCGTCTTCGATATTAATCGACAGGAAAGGAATAGTAAGGAATATCAACTTCGGTGCAGATGGATCCTTGCATGAGATGGTAAAAGACTTGGTAAAAGAATAAGAATAATGAACAGGTCATGTAATCTTTACATTGCTATTCCTGATTCTTCTCTCTTGGATGAACAGACGCAACGTGACAAAAGCATCAAGATCTCGCAAATTGCGAGGGCTTGTTCGATATTCAGAGTTAAAACAATATACATATACCATGATATATCATTCAGATACGAAAAGGATGATCTTAATTTATTAAAAACAATTTTACGTTATCTCGACACGCCACAATACCTGAGAAAAGTTTTGTATCCTCGCATGAAAATATTGGAATACGCCGGAATTCTTCATCCAATAAAGTCGCCTCATCATAAAGACCGAGAAGATATCAAGAATGTTAAAGTTGGAGATGTCAGGGTTGGAGTAATAGCAAACGACAAGGAAAACTTGTGCGTTGATGTGGGTTTGGGTTCGCTCGTCCCTTTTGAAGGATCAGGTTACAAGGGAAAAAAAGTTAATGTCTTATTTACATCGCCATATCCAAACTTACGAGCGAGAGAAGCAATAGAGAAAGAATTAGATAAAACTTATTGGGGATATAATGTTAAGGTTGTTTCAAACCTTGCGAACCTTCTAAATACAACTCGCAATGCAGAATTTCTCATTACTTATAGAGGAGGTTCATTTTTCAGAATGAAGGAAGACAAGTTTCTGAAGCGAATGAAGTATGCTAAAAATCTATTAGTGGTTTTCGGATCTCCAAAAAAAGGAGTGGAAGAAATATTGGCAGAGGAAGGATCAAATATAAGCTTTTACGATTTTGTCGTAAATATGTTTCCTTTCCAAGGAACAGCGACAGTCAGATTGGAAGAGGCATTATATGGCACTTTAGCGATAATAAATCACGTTCTGACAAGATGATTGGCCCTTTGCTTAGTTGTAGACTTTTAAATTATCATCTTACACATACAATGTAAGGTACAATACTTTGTTCATTCATTCAGAGTTAGTGTTAGTTACTACAGGTGCTTTCTGAAAATGGATGACTATTATTTAGGAAATTTTGCTCTTAGACTTTATACTAGGAAATTCCCTAGAGCAATATTTGTATGAACTATAACCAATTATTTCTATAATGAAAAATATTGTCATAAAAGCGGTCTCAATTAATCTAGGACTCCCAAGTTATAATCAATCGTCACATCTTGTGATCCACAATTTTCGCTTCTGCGTCAGCAATGTTGCTGTGCTATATGTCTGACCAATATGAGGATGAAAGGAGTCTGTTAATATAACTAACCTTTGAGTATAATTATTTCCTTTATTATAATGGAGTTTAATATCAACTAATTGAATTTAGTTATAAATTTATTAAAGGGATTTGAACTGTTAGACTATCTATGGGTCATCGAAAGTATAGCGCGCCGCGACGAGGGAGTATCGCATTTAGACCACGGGCTAGGGCCAAGAGTATAGAAGCTCGCGTAAGAACGTGGCCGGAGGCATCAATGGAGAAGATATCTTTACTAGGTTTTGCAGGTTTTAAAGTAGGCGGATTGCACATACTGACGATAGATGATCGTGAAAGAACTCCTAATTTTGGAAAACAACTTATTAACGTATCAACAGTTATCGCTACTCCTCCTATTAAGGTAATAGGCATCCGTGGTTATAATCAAAATATGTATGGAAAAAATGCATTATTTGATGTTTATTCAAAAGATGTACCCAAAGAACTTTCACGCAAATTGGATGCCACTTATAAAGAAGATGCACTCACAAATTCTGCATCTTTACTTGATAAAATAAGTTCGATAATGGCGATAGTCGCTATCAACCCGCGAGATATTAATATGTCACAGAAGAAACCATTTGTATTTGAAATAGCCGTTTCTGGTAATAATGCCAAAGCGCAATATGACTATGTAAAGAACCTTTTAGGTAAGGAAGTTCATGCAAGAGACGTTTTTCAGGTTGGACAATATATAGATGTATTTGGAATTACAAGAGGTAAAGGCATAGAAGGCCCAGTTACAAGGTTTGGTGTAAAGCGAAAGCAGCATAAATCAAGAAAGAGTGTTCGAGCTGTAGGAACCCTAGGACCTATCTCTCCAGCAGTTGTAATGTATACAGTTGCACGTCAGGGACAGAGAGGCTTTCATCAAAGAACAGAATATAACAAAAGAATCTTGATATTATCGAGTACCGAGAAAGGAGAGAATTCAATAAATCCCCCTGGTGGATTCAAGCATTTTGGATTGGTTAAAGGAGAATACTTAGTAGTAAGAGGATCTATTCCAGGTGTTCCCAAGAGGTTAATTAAAATGCGACATCCGATTCGCAATCCTCAGAAAAAAGTAATAGAGCCAAAAATTGTAGAGGTAGTTGCACACTGAAATCAACGACAATCCTAGGAATAGACGGTAGAGAATCTAATAGCATAGAGTTACCTGAAATATTTGAAACACCTTATAGACCAGAAGTAATGCATAAAGTATACGTAAATTTGCTATCCCATATGTATCAAAGGCAAGGACGTTATCCTGCTGCCGGTGAGATAGTAAGTGCGGAATCACGCAATACCGGGCTTGGCATTGCAAGACTTGCTAGAGCCCGCGGTGAAGGTTTTCAGAGAGCAGGACAGGCCGCTGGTGTTGCCGGCGTCCGGCATGGCAGAGTTGCGCATCCTCCCCAATCGTGGAAAAATATTTACAAGAAAATTAATAAAAAGGAAAAACAGTTGGGTATTTGTTCCGCTATTGCAGCTACCTGTCGAAAGGATTTAATTATCAAACGCGGCCACAAAATTGGTAGACTTTCAGACTTTCCGATTGTTGTCTCTAATGACATTGAATCTATTTCAAAGACAAAAGATCTGCAAAGGGCCTTAGTATCTTTAGGATTAGAGGAGGATTTAATTCGAGCAAGATTATCTTATAAACCAAGATCCGGTACTTCGAGAAGAAGAGGAAGAATGGCTCGTTCAGGGATTAGCGCCTTGATTGTTGTTGAAAAAGACGAAAATTTAAGAAGACTCGCTGGGTCAGTCACAGGAGTCGAAGTTAAACAAGTACAAAGATTGAGTGTATTAGATCTTATGCCAGGCTCAAAACCAATTAGATTGACAATATTCTCGCAAAACGCTGTTGAAAAGTTAAAGGATGTTAAAGCACCGGTTCTTAGAATTATGGAGATGATGCGAAATAAATGACTACCGATCAGCAAAATAGATCTATGAGTGTAGAGAAAGCCAGCTCAATTATTATCAAACCCTATATT
>JBKPPX010000281.1:0-2057 GCA_046733815.1 Thermoproteota archaeon
GCACTGCAAGGGGCTCCAAATTGATTATAAGTGCTAACTGATTACCTTGAAAAAGCTTCTGACAAGTTCTCTTTGATCTGGCTGTAATCTAATAATGGCTTCAATGAGTTCTCTTTCCATCATTATCTGCTTTGAAATAACCGATTGCAACTTTTTACTATCCAGTGGTGTTATCTTGTCAATTAAGCCAATACTGTAAGCATAGATATATTCACTTATTATTTTCGACGCAAAAGAAGGAGCCATCCTTATCAACAGCAATATTCCTTCACGCATTATATTGTCGCTTTGCACCACAGCTGGAATGGATGTAATATACCTCTCTAGCATTTTCATTCTATTGTCACCGATCTCTTCTATGGATGAAGAAACTAGTAATCCTGTCTCTGTCAGTTCATAGAATGGAACGCCTTCAAGCTGAAGAGCTTTGGGACCACGTCTTAAGGGCAGCCTTCCTCCTTCTTTCACAACTCCTGAGGGAATTAGCGCCTCATCAAGGTCTCTAAAAATTCCTGAATAGATGTTCTGCCATAGAATACCATGCTTCTTGGCTATAGCATGAGCAATTGAAGTTCTAGTACGCAATTCTGGACTTTGTTCGGTAGCAAGATGAGCGATAATCCCTCTCTGCCTTACAGCTTCGCCTGTAAACTTATTCTTTCGCGTCTTGAATGTATCAAATATCGCAATATTACCTTTACGATCTTTCAATAGGTATTCAGCCTAAGCTCCCACTTTAATTGCTAAAATAGTTGTGACAATATTTTAATTTGTTGGTACTTTCAAAAAAACTCACTAGATTCAATTTAGTAAATTGCTTGGGGAATAAAATGCATAAATGTAATATTTTTATCAATTAGTGATTAAGTGTACATATGCTCTCAACGTGCATTAAAAGAATAATTACTTTTATTAATATGCCTATTTTGGATATATTATAAGCAACTTTTGGGAATTAAAATTTGTCAATTATGAGTGTTAATCAATTGCTCTACTAAAAATAGATCGGTATCCACTATCTGATGCTATTTCTGTTACTGTATATTGGATTTATATCATTGGATATTGTGGGCACTATGTCAATGGAGAAACGTTACTGTCTGTTGCAGGTGTTTCAGTGGACAAATTCTTTAGTTGTTTTGACCTTAAACAATCCTTTATTTTTCATCAACAATTCAAAAGTGCATCATAAAATGAATCACTAACTTTTCAACATCTATGTCATTCTTAGGAGCAATTGTTTTTATCTTAATCTTTATTGTACTTAAATTACGATATTCCAAAATTTTCGCTACTGTGTAATACTTCGATGGTCATGTATCAGAAGTGTATCGTCTATGGCATGGTTTCTTGCAATTAAAGAGTAAGTCTAATTAATCCGTCTCGCTCGATTTATACCTTTCCAGCTGTTATCAAGAGCTTGCCGTTAATCGTCCATTTAGCGCTTCCCAACTCTTGACCTCTTGGACCTACTGCTCTAGGAATGTCTATTATCAAATTATCAAAGGAGTAAGTTACTGAAGCCCCTTTACCTGTTAATCTGTCAAACAATTCTCCGATCAATTCTGCCCATTGGCTTGATGTTTCTGCTGTCTTTTCACTATTATCACTATCTTTATTCATAGTTACCATAATATATACACACAATGGATTTAAAGCTACAATTATTTTCTTCTTATTGAAGGCTGTTAGTCAATACATGTTCTTCTAAAGAGGTATTATTTCTTTATTATGTCACTAAAGTTGTTCACATTGTAATTTAACTCATATTGCAGTGATAGATACGAGAAGATTAGACTTTAGAAAAAAAAATATTTGAAAATAATACTAATAAAATTTAGGTTTTTTGCTACTTGTTCATCCTAAGTACATCTACTTGACCACTATGCAACCAGTCCTTAAGCTCTTCATGGGATGGCTTAACATCATGCTTGCCCGCTAAATGGAGATGTAAAAGGACATAGTTAATTTGGTTTAACAACGGCTTATTTTGCTCATCCCCCTGGCGAGCTTTCTGTTTTAAATCTGCAGGTACAGTATTCCACCAATCTTCAAAT
>JBKPPX010000282.1:0-4550 GCA_046733815.1 Thermoproteota archaeon
GCGCCAGTATCTGCTAATGATAAATCAATATATTCTGCTCTTTTAGCAGGTGAATTCATACCTGTTTTGCAGATCAAACTATCTTTACTGAGATCTTTCAGTAACAAAACACATGCCTTATATTCATCACCTGGATTTACATTTAGAAGTGGAAATGTGGCAACAAACTCCTTAATACCTCCACTCTGAGTGGCATTTACGGAGGTATCTGCCGTTTTAATTTGTTTCACCTTTGATTCACCATTTACATTAACTATGGCAACAATATCGCCAGTTGTAGGCTGTATATCAAATATAGACAAAATGACTTTAAATATGTCAGCTCCCTTTCCTGTCTCTGCTCGGACTATACTTAAATTACTCAAAGTGGATACTGCTATTATCATAAACAGAGCTAAAGCAAAAACGGTTATTCTCTTTGTTGTTATTTGCAAACTATTACAACGATATACATTAGACTATTTAACGGTTAGAGTTATTTAATAGCAACAGCTGATGATTAGAAATTGATAATTTAACTAAGGATAATATCGAGTTTCTTATAATCTTATGTATTCCGTAACTTTGTTTTAGTATATAATGTATTAGACGGATTTTCGGTTCCAGTTTTGTCATTGTATTATATCTGGTATGTTGATACAATCATAACAATTTACTATTGCATTTTTGGTATTATAGAATAGCAACACAATCTATAGAGAAGTGGTACTAAGATTACTAAGATTATATAATATAATTAGATATATATAACATCAATGGAAAAGCGTGTTTTATTGTTAAATTCAGATTCTAAGCATATTTAAACTAGAGAAAATGTATTTTTATCTGTTCAACTATAGCTATAATGTAGTGATATTTAGAAATAATAATATGAAAAGCAGACAGACTAGCTACGTGTCAGCTCTCATAAAATTTGAGAGCGAACCCTGGTTTATTGATATGCAAAAGTTATCAAATGATGAATTAATGCGTATGTATAATGCTATGATCACTGGTCGATATGAATTTGCAAAACAGGCTTGGTATATTCCATTAGCTGGAGACATAAGATGCCCAATTATGGTCGCGAAAGGTTACGAGGCACCAGATACTCCTGAGAAGATGGTTGGATTCCAAGATACAGCTAAGGTACTAGAACATGAATATCAAAGGTTTATAGACGCATGGGATTTTGACTGTATATCAAAACAGGATATTCAAAATGCTATTATGACTATTTTTGAGTTAAGAAGTATCCAGATTGTCGGGGTGCCTACCAAAACTTGTTAATACAAAATTATTATATATATAATATTTTTCTCTATCTTTCTCTTTTGGACAAATTATAATAAATAATTCTAGAGAAACAACATATATCAAAAGAAACATAAATGGAATCTAACAGTGTCACATTATTATTACATTTTTGGTTAGAACACAACAAGAATTAGGAGGGGATTCTTTTAAATGCCAAACTCTGCATATATTTGATCCATATGTCATTATAACCATATTTCATATTTTGTATATTTCATTAAATTAAATTAATTTCAGTGAGTGGCATTATAAATTGTGATTATTTTATGATAATATCGCTAGAAGACAATCTATATTAAGAAGGAAATTATCGATAAAGTGTAAAGATATTAGTGGTTAGTGGTCTATTACCAAGATGTTACTTTTTTTGGAGCGCAAACTTGCCTTTCAAGCTCATCCAGTCTTGGTATTGTCTCTGGATTTGCCCGCAGCTGCGAGAAGGATTTGTCATATCTAATTTTTTGCATTACTGCCAAAACTTCGTCAGTAGTTACTCCATGTTTTATATCATATTCAATTTGTTTAGCACAATTTGAAATGGTACTATATTTCTTGAAATTACGTTTTTCAAATGACGAGGCATCAGGAGATATGCCTGTTATATAACGGATTATGACTTTTTCGACATGCTCTAGATGCCAATCTTTCATCGCAAAATTATTAGTCTTCATAATGCTTTCAGTCTACCTTTACCAAAAACGGCTATATAATACTTTGAACAAGGATATAATTTCTCAAAAGCTATACGGGACTATATCAAGGATCATACATAGACTTGATCAAAAATCAATATAGAGAGATCAAATAAGGATATAATTTGTAAAAGATAATTTATCCAATTTAGATGGTATGTCTCTCCATCAGTACGAAGTCATGAGTTCAATACTAATCCAGATAGTTGAGTTTCCATAGAATATCATATATATTCGATGATTTTCTGTTTTCCCTTATTACAAATGATCATAAAAAATACTGACCCATATAGAATGAAAAAATGCATATCTTGTAAAAGAGATATAAATCTGAATGAAAAGTATTTTTCTTATCCATTATCCTTACAACAGATTTGTTTTTCTTGCGCCAAGAAGGAAATCCCGAAAACTATTTATATTTTAAAGAAAGATTTAAAAAAAATAGAAGAGGAAACAAAAGAAGTTCAATAAAGAATATGAAGAAGGACATCACAACGATATTTGTAGTTGTTACAGCCTTTATCTTCTTTATGGCTCAACCAGGCCATCATCAATCTAGAGATTAGTATAAACAGTGGACAGATGTTTCTATGGAAAAGAATTGACAATGCATGGTACGGGATATATGGAGAACATATCCTCAAATTTTCTTCCTATGGACAAGATGATTCTGAGCAAAATAAAAATATAAATAACAAAGACTTATTGATAGAATTTTATTCATTTCCCGATATGAAAGGATGGGAACAACATGTTTTTAGATTAGATGATGATATCAAATATATTTTATCTAGTTTTGCAAATGATACTCTTCTTTCCGATGTGATAAGAAGATACCCGGGACTGCGTGTGATGCGTCAGGAGCCTTATCAGTGTATGTTTTCTTTTGTATGTGCTAGCAATACTAATATTCTAATGATTCGCAGAATGCTCGACAGCCTTTCAAGAAAATTTGGTAGAAAAATAGTAGTTGATGGAAAAGAATTTTTTACATTTCCTACTGCCACTGACCTAAACAGAGCAACAATTGCGGATTTGTGTTCATGCGGTCTTGGATATCGAGCAAAAGCAGTTAAATTGCTCGCAAAGAGTATTACTAATGGAGACCTAGATATTAAATATCTAATACAAGCTAGCTATAAGGATGCAAAAACCGAATTATTGAAAGTATATGGAATAGGTAACAAAATTGCTGATTGTATACTATTATTCTCGCTAGAGAAGCTTGAGGCTTTTCCTATAGATGTCTGGATTACAAGAGCACTCTCCCATCATTATGGTTGGCTTTTAAGTTACAATGGAAAAGAAAAGGAAAATGAAAATAAAAATAAAAAAATAAATTATGATCAATATATAACATTTTCAGAAACTATTAGGAAATACTTCGGAAAATATTCTGGCTATGCTCAGCAATATCTTTTTTATTATATGCGACAAAATGCTGGCAAAAAATGGTAATATACTAAAATAAAGACAATATCTTATGTCAATAGAAGATTCTAAATTATGTCTTATAATAAAATATTGGTTGCAATTTCTTAAGTGCATTATATGTTCTGCTGCTCTATTCAAAGATAGCTGGGATAAAGGCAATGAAGCAACTCGATTATAAAAGAAGAAATAACTTCTAGACAGTAAGATCATTTGCCTATTAATACTGCAGGCACATATTAAAGATAATTATAAACATCAAGCCGGTGCAAAGCCATGATAGTAAGGTATCTGCCTATATTCTTCTTTTGAAATTATTTCTGTTAGTGAAATTAAATGTCCATCAGGATCCTTTATAATAGCATGTTTTCCAAATGGTTCCTCAGCTAACTTTTTGTAGAACTTTACTTCTTTCTTTTCTAGTTCAATACAAACCGATTCTAGATTACTAACGTTGAAGCCAACTAACATGCTATTATTTTTCGTTATTTTCCTTTTTTTCGTAGGATGTAAAGCTAGTACTGTTGTTCCTTGTTTTACAAATTCTATCCAATCTTCAGATTCTTTCTTTAATTCCATTCCTAGGATATCTCTATAGAATATTAGAGATTTTTTCATATCTGAAACCAGAAGGATAACTGCCCCTATTCGACTGAACATAACAATATCTCCAAAATTATGTCATTATTGTTTCTTGGAATTCATAAAGCTTTCGGAGAATGACAGTCGTTGCCATCAAATCAAAATTCAGCATATAAAAAAGAGAACTCATATCTCACTTCTGCCCATACGTATTTTTAATAGTGAACTATTATTTTCTTATATCTACTTTATAAATTGTTTATATAAGTTTATAGAATATACATATTCTATGCTATAAATAAGATAATAATTCTTATAAACTAAATTTTAGGCGAAGGGTAGAATCCTATAGATATTTGCTGTAATTGATTGCAAGAAACTACTCATTAACTGGATCGGTATATCATTCAATAAAGATGGAACTAAAATGTTCTGCCTTTTTGAATTGTCCTTAATCGTATTAACAGATCTATTACTGTCTCTTATACACATCTGACGCTGCCGACGATCAATGGAGAGTGTAGGTGTCGGTGGTGGGCGGGTCAGTGG